>NZ_JONL01000008.1 GCF_000711735.1 Maridesulfovibrio frigidus DSM 17176 | reverse complement strand
TGCCGTTAAGGCGTTGCTGACCCGAGAAAGAGGTTCTATGTAAAACGCTGCTCCACGTCAATAGGTTTCTGCGTTATTATGGATATCTATTAGGATTTGTTTGGTTAATGATTGGTACAGTCACCGCAGGCCTTACCCTAGCTTGCTACCCCATGGGCAGACCTTGATACAGATGCCGCAAATTAGGCCACTTACATTTGGAAGATGCTGAAACTCTTCAGTCAGCTTTGAAACACATTTGCCGAAATCCAATGCTTCGTTGCGACTCTTATAGTAGTCTTTTGTTGATAGACCCTTGATAGCTCCAGCCGGGCATGCCTCTGAGCACTTCATGCACTTGCCGCAACGGTTAGCTACTGGAGAGTCCACAGACAACGGTGCACTCGTCAATATCGTAACCAGCCGCACTCTTGAGCCGTATTCAGGTGTGATCAAAAGCAGATTTTTACCCTGCCACCCAAGTCCAGCTATACGTGCAACAGCCTTATGACTGACATTTCCATACCATTCTTCATGATCAAGTATCTGTGATGCGGGTATCGGCAAACTCACATATCCATCTGACTGAAGCTTTTTCACGGCCTTATATGCTACTTCATCCAATAACCTGTTCACGTTCTGATAAGTTGAACTGTAAAGAGGTGTCGGCTGATCAACAATAAAATCAAACACAGCTCTTGGGAGCTGCATAGCAATCGAGATCGCATGAGTGAAAGGGGAAAACAAATTCTCAGGAATAGTTTTCAGCTCGGATAACGATTGAACATCCGTAACCCCAACAAGATCAGCCCCTTCCTTCATCAAGTAATCTTTCAATTTCGCAGTATATTCCATTTTTCCTTTCTCTATTTTTAAGTAAGCATCTAAAATAATTACAATACCAAGCGAATAGAACTTCTTTTACCCACCGACTACATATATATATAAGGTATTACCTTCCAAACCCAGACCGACAACAATACCGCGCCGCATATATTTAAAACCATGCCTAATGTCAGCATAGTCCGAAGTGACACCTTTCGCATCTCCCCGAAGGCAAGGCTATTACATGGTGTGGCTATAGGAGTCATGAAGGCACAGGTCGACGCTATCGAAACTAGTATCATTAACGACATAGGATTAACCCCGTATAAGCTGGCTGTATGAACTACCACCGCAAAGAAGGCCGTTGATACCACTGTGTTGCTTAGAACTTCAGTCAGCAGGATCACGACAACTGCCGTTATCAGATATAATAAATATCCACCTTGCTCAACTATAGGAAGTACACTTACCACTTCGCCGAACCAGCCTGCAACGTATGTATCAATCCTAAACAGCATTACTATAGAGATCACTACAACGAGAACGGCAAGGTACATAAGCCCACGCTTCGGTAAGCCTTCCACTAAACTTTTTAACCCCATTAATGGACCTTCACTCGAAGTACCATTAATGCCAAGCGACAACTTACCGAATATCGTAATTATAAACACCGCTGTGAACGCTATTGTTATTGCAGGCTCTATCTGAACATAGGAAGAGCTTAACTCCCTGATAATCGAAGTTGTCACCCAGAAGAGTATAAAAAGCCCGAAGACGAGTATCCCCTGCTTTTGCTTTATGGTGACTCGTTCAGGTCGACCAATAAGCTTCGCTGGAATCCTTTTGCTCCCTTCTGGAATAGACATTCTGACAACTATCCACGCCAGCAATAGAAACAATACAACAACAGGCAACGCCCACATAAACCAGTTGAAAAAGGTTATCTGTTCTCTGCCCTCTACATTGAATAGTTCTAGCGCCCCTAACAAAAGCAGATTCGCAGGACTTCCTATCAACGACCCCATGCCGCCTATGTTTGCTCCATATATAATAGATAGGGTCAGTGGCGTGGTCATGGATTTCAGCTCGCCATCGAGTTTGCGGATAACGGGGATCATTGCCAGCACTGTCACAGCATTAGGGATAAACATGGACATCCCAGCCGACACAAAAATCAATGATAGCAGCAACCAGTCTACCCTGCCGCGACTGAACCTGACGGCCTTAGCCGAAAAATATTCAGGAAGTCCAACTGATGCAATCACGCGATACAAAATGTATCCAGTGGCAAAGAGGAGCAAAAGCGGTAAATGATCATATATATATGATGGGGAGGTCATCCCCGAATAGTAGCTTTTTTATTTTCAGTTCGTAAACTAAAGTTTGACCGTTTTAACGCACTGGCAACGTTTGCTATTTTTACAAGTTTCGTTCACGTCCTATTAAGCTTGGACTTTTGTGCATTTCAAACTTATTGACGGATCATAGTTTATGTAAATATTAACTCATCAATTGTTCTTAAGTACTAAAGTTTAATTCCACGCTCATATCATCAGGAACTTATATATGTCAGAATTTGTCCATTTACATGTTCACACCGAATACAGTCTTCTAGACGGAGCTATCCGCATTAAAGACCTATGCCAGAGGGCTAAAGACCTCGGCATGCCTGCGGTTAGTATTACAGATCACGGAACCATGTTCGGAGCCGTGGCCTTTTATATGACTGCGCTCGACATGGGGATTAAGCCGATTATTGGTTGTGAAGTATATGTGGCTCCCGGCGACATTGATGATGAAAATGCCCACAAGAGTAAGGAGCACAGACATCGCTACCATTTAGTGCTTTTGGCCAAGAATCAGCAGGGCTACAAGAACATTATCAAACTTGTATCGCTCGGATATCTGGAAGGGTTTCACTATAAGCCGCGTGTAAGTAAATATCTGCTTAATAAGTACAGCGAGGGAGTTATCTGCCTTTCCGCTTGTCTTGCTGGAGAAGTCTGTAAATCGCTTATGAATGAAGGGATAGACGCGGGCGTTGAAATGGCGCGCACCTATTCTAAAATATTCCCTGACAATTTTTACATTGAAGTGCAGGCCAACGGTCTCGCTATCCAGGAAGACGCCAACAAACTGCTGATCGAATGCGCAGAGCGCACAGGACTGCCTCTTGTTGCCACCAACGACTGTCATTACCTCACAAAAGACGATTACGAAGCGCATGATCTACTGCTTTGCATTCAGACTCAGACCACCGTCGATGCTGAAAAAAGAATGCGCATGGACACAGACGAACTATATTTCAAAACCCCCGAAGAAATTGAACAATATTTTGCTCATGTACCTGAAGCGGTAGCCAATACTCAGCGCATTGCGGAGATGTGCAATCTCGAAATTGAACTCGGAAATTACTACTTCCCTGATTATGAATTGCCTGAAGGCATGACCATCAATACGGAGTTTGAACACCTCTGTCGTGTAGGTCTGAAGAAACGTATTGCCAATGTCCCATATGATATTGATGAGAAAGAGTATTGGGATCGGCTTGATTATGAGCTTGGAATTATTATTGAAATGGGTTTTCCAGCCTATTTCCTTATTGTTCAGGACTTCATCAACTGGGCTAAAGACAATAAAATACCTGTAGGCCCGGGCCGTGGTTCGGCGGCAGGTTCCATCGTTGCATGGGCACTGCGTATCACCAACATTGACCCACTTCCGTACGATCTTCTTTTTGAAAGGTTCCTGAACGTTGAACGTATCTCAATGCCTGATATCGACGTCGACTTTTGCGAGCGCAGAAGACTTGAAGTTGTTAAATACTGCTCGGAGAAATACGGCTGGGACCACGTAGCCCAGATCACCACCTTCGGAACCATGAAAGCCAAAGCGGTAATTAAAGACGTAGGCCGCGCACTTGGGATGGACTTTGCCCAGACCAATAAAATCGCAAAATTTATCCCTGATGATCCAGCCCTGCTGGCTAAAATGCTCGGAGTTAAGAAAGCTAAAATCAATGTTGAAAATGCTGTAGCTGCTAGCCCAGAGTTGCAGAATATGGTGGATTTTGATCCCAAAGTAGAAAAACTGATTGATATTGCCAAACGCCTCGAGGGCATGTCCCGCCACGCATCAACTCATGCCGCTGGTGTTGTTATTTCTGATAAGCCGATGATGGAATACCTTCCACTCTATCGCGGTAAAAAGGGCGAGGTCGTAACCCAGTTCGACATGAAAAAAGTCGAAAAAGTCGGCCTGATTAAGTTTGACTTTCTTGGCCTCCGAACAATGACAGTTGTTGAAGACTGTCTTGATGTTATTCGCGGGCAGGGCAAAGAAGCTCCTGACCTCGACAATCTGATTCTCGATGACCCAGCCACTTACGATATATTTTGCAAAGGTGATACAGACGGTATCTTTCAGGTTGAATCATCAGGAATGCGCAAATATCTGCGTATGCTTAAGCCGAACTGTTTCGAAGATATCATCGCGATGCTCGCGCTATACCGTCCTGGCCCTCTCGGCTCCGGTATGGTTGACGAATTCATTAAGCGTAAACACGGTGAGATAGAAGTATCCTATCTATGGCCCACTCTTGAAAATAGCCTAGCTCCGACTTACGGGGTTATTGTTTATCAGGAGCAGGTTATGGCGGCAGCTATGACCATCGCCAACTATTCACTTGGTGAAGGTGACTTGCTCCGTCGTGCAATGGGTAAAAAAGACCCGGACGAGATGGCCAATCAGCGGGTAAGATTCCTTGAGGGTGCAAAAGAGAATGAAATTCCTGCTGCAACAGCCAACTCGATATTTGACCTTATGGAAGAATTTGCGGCTTACGGTTTCAATAAATCTCACTCCGCAGCATACGCACTTATTTCATATTATACGGCCTTTCTAAAAGCACATTTTCCGGTAGAATTCATGGCAGCTTTGATGAGTACTGAAATGAATAACACCGAGAAAATCATCATGTATATCAACGCCTGTCGCGACATGGAAGTAACCGTGCGCCAGCCTGATATTAATCTTGGTAAGGCCAGATTTTCCGTGCATGAAGGCGATATCCTTTACGGCATGGCAGGCATTAAGAATGTGGGTGAGGAAGCTATTGATGAAATCGTTATCGAACGTGAGAAAGACGGTCCTTTTACAAGCCTCATAGATTTCTGTTCCAGAGTAAACCTGCGCCGCGTAACCAAACGGGTCATCGAATATTTGATCCGGGCAGGTGCGATGGACTCTCTTAAAATCTCTCGTGCAGGACTGATGGCAGGCCTCGATAAATCTGTAGCCTACGGTCAGAAGAAAACAAAAGATAAAGAATCCGGCATGATCAACATGCTGGATATGCTTGGCAGCTCAGATGAAGCAGAAAGTGAACCGATCCCCCTAAGCTTTGATGAGTTTAATACCGAAGAGTGGGATGACACAGAAAAATTGAAGCTTGAAAAAGAAGCTCTCGGATTCTTTTTAACAAGTCACCCTCTTCTCGCATATCGCCATGAAATGAAAAGACTGGGCCTTGTTACAATTCAAGAATGCAAACAAATGTCCAACGGAGCTCAGATAAGGCTCGGCATAATCATTCCTACCTATAAGGAATACGTCACAAAAAAAGGTGACAAAATGGCCTTCTGTCAGATGGAAGACATGACCGGCTCAGGTGAATTGACCATGCTGCCCAACACCTTTGCTGTTGCTGAACAATTTTTATCGCAGGATCAACCTCTCCTTATTAAAGGCAAGATCGACCTACGGGACCAGGAAGATGATGATTCTGATGCCCCCAAGCAGGCGAAAGTTCTAGCGGAAGAAGTGTCACTTCTCTCCAGCGCACAGGCCGGATGTCAGGAGGCCGTTCCCCTCCCGATGCACTGTAAGCTATGCTCAGATGCTGGCATTGCGGAACTTAAAGCGATTTTAGGAGGCTACCCCGGATCAGCTCCGGTAACACTCCAGTTATACTTAGAAGAGTGCGTCTGTTCACTAAGGCTCGGTCCTTCTTATACAATCAGGCCTAACGGCGATTTTTGGAAAGAGTTTAATGAATGGCGAAAACGGACAGCAGCATAAAGGCCACCCGAAAAAGCATAAGACAGAGCATTGACGAATTATTGCCGTAGACGCTAAGCAAATCAATTCGTTTACACCAAAGACAAGACAGCAGGAGAATATAATGAGCAAAGGAAAGTGGAGACTTAAAGTCAAAAAAGAATTTGCAGCAGCTCACCAACTAAGGAATTACGGCGGAAAATGTGAAAACATGCACGGTCATAATTTTGGAGTAGAAGTCGAGATAGAAGGAAGTCACCTTGACTCCAAAGTCGAAATACTCATGGACTTCAAAGAGCTGAAAAATGAACTGTTAGACGTTCTTGAAACTCTGGACCACAAACATCTTAATTCTGTTGAGTACTTTGAACACAGAAATCCATCATCAGAAAACATCGCACGCTACATATATGATGAGATGAAAAAAAGAGTACAAACTGACAGCATCAGACTTGTCTATGCATCTGTCTCTGAAAATGACTCTTCTGTAGCGACCTACAGCGAGGAATGATTTAATGCGGCTAGTCATTCAAAGAACCAGCGGAGCAAAGGTCGATGTTGCGGATCGGACCGTAGGCGAAATCGGCCCCGGAATAGTAGTTTTGGTCGGTTTCGGTAAAGAAGATACCGAAGGCCTTCCATCATCCAAAGCATGGGACACCATCATTAATAAAATGATCGGTCTCAGAATATTCGAAGATGACGCCGAGCGCATGAATCTGGCTCTTGATGCCTTTAAAGGTGATATTCTGCTAGTTTCCCAGTTTACTCTTTACGCGTCTTGCCATAAAGGGCGCAGGCCATCCTTTACCGGAGCGGCTCAACCGGATTTAGCCAAAGACTTATTTGACCAGTTTACTGCGGCAGTTAAGGTAAAAGCCCCCGGCAAAGTGGAAACCGGCGAATTCGGTGCAATGATGAATATTGATTTTGTGAACTGGGGGCCCGTTACCATAATCCTTGATTCTGAAGATTTCGCTTAAAATTAGGGTTTTCACATGTCTTCTTTTGCTAAAAAGAACGGATTAGGGTATTAATTCAGACACTCGTATACACAGTACGTTGCAACACCTGACCGGGAGATTACTTCCGCTCGAAAAGGACATCCGGAGCATTCATGCATAAATTTGTGCTGGAAGCAGTTCCCAACCCTGAAGAAAGTAGGGAAATTGCCAGACAGGCGATTATCATACTTAAAAAATTCATTTCGGACGAGAGCATACTTCACGACATTGACTTAGTCTTGACGGAAGCGTGTTCGAACGTAGCTAGACATGCTTACGAGCACAGGGCTGACTGCAATCGACTTGAATTGAACATTACAGTAGTTCCCCCTGAATATATTGTCCTTGAAATTGCGGACTGGGGCAGAGGGCTGTGTTCTGAATCGATAGATTTCTCCATGCCTTCACCTGAAGCTATTGGCGGAAGAGGCATGTTCATCATGTCTAAACTTATGGATAAATTTGAGCTTATCAAAGTAGAGAACAAAAATATTATTAAGCTAACCCGCAAGGTGCAGGAAGATCAATGGCTGATGAAAGAATAATTATCTCAGACGGAATTCTCACGTTACTGTGCGGGGAAGAAATAACGATAGAGACTATCCATGAGTTCAAGGAAGAAGTTGAAGAAAAAAGCAACTCTTCCGACATAAATACTGTTGTAGCCAATCTATCCGAAGCGCGTTTTCTAGACAGCTCCGGAATAGGCTTCTTAGTTTCTCTCAACTCACGATTGAAAAGAAACGACAAAAGAATGTTTCTGCTGCGTCCCAGTGAACATATCTGTAAAACTCTGGAATTAGTCCGCCTAATTTCCTTCTTTACTATCATTCAAGATGAACGTGAAATTGTGTAGCTATCACACTCCCCTTCGGAGATCCTTATGCCCTGCCTAAAGCACTATTTTGATCCAGATTTTGATTACCGGAATCTCAAACCGACTCAAAAACTTGATGGCAGCACGGACTTTTACAACATAGGATATGTTCAAAGTGTTGTTATTGGGCAAGTTTTAGCGGAATGGAAGGACGAGGAAAGCGAAGTCTGTTCAGACGGCCACAGACAATGTCCCGAAAAGATTTTTCCAAAGGGCCCTAATACAAAAATTAATCCTGAAGACCCGAATCAGTTAATTGCTACAAAGAACGGATATGTTTTTTATAATGCAGATCAACTGATCACGGTTAAAGAGCTGCTTAATATTCGTGGAGATGTAGGCCTGACAACTGGAAATATTTTTTTTGTTGGTGACCTTATAGTTCACGGATCTGTAAAATCCGCTTTAGAAATTAAAGCCTACAATGTGAATGTAAAAGGGGTTATCGAGCAGGCGAATATTAAGGCCGGGGGATTTTTGAAATGCGATGGCGGCATTAAGGGCAACAGTGCTGCACATATTGAATCAAAAGGAAGCATACGTGCCAGCTTTTGCGAAAACGCTACACTGATCAGCGGTAAAAATATTATCATTGATAAAAGTTGCATGCACAGTACTGTTTATTGCGAAGGCAAGTTCGCTGTAAAGGGACGACTATGCGGTGGTCCTTGCTATAGTGATCAGTTTATATACGTTGGAGGACAGTTGGGAGGAGGCCTTAGCATCCCTGCCCAACTGATTGTAGGGTACAGCCCACATGTGCTGCTACAAATAAATAAAATTTCAAAGCAGATTGCCAAGCTACGGATTCGCATAGAAAATTTTGAGAAAGACAAGCTAGATGGAGACTCGGTTACAGTCAGTAGCATGAACAATATCGAAAAATGCGACGTGAAGGTCAGATTTCTAAAGAACAAGAAAAAACAGCTATGGAACAAACTAGAACATACACATAAACTGGAATCATGCCGAATTATGTGTTCCGGAGTTGTTAAGTCCGGCGTTGAAATTAGCATTGGCCAAGCTTTTCTACAGGTTGATGAGCCCCTGGAAGATGTTTTCTTCTACTATGAAAACCATGAAATTAAAGTGGGATCTCCCGCACTAAAGAAATAGAATACTTATGGATATCGCAACTCTGATTGGTATTGTCGGTGGTTTTGGACTAATTATAGCAACAATTTTCATGGGTGGTAATGCAGCGGGTTTTATTGACCCGCCGTCCGCTGTTGTTGTTTTTGGTGGAACATTTGCGTCGGCTTTTATCATGTTCCCAATGGCAGTAGTGCTTAAAGCGTTCAAGATTGCCTTGAAAGGATTCTTTGCAAAAGCCAGAGACCCAAAGGCTATCGTTGATCAAATTGTTGCTCTTGCCGAAACAGCAAGAAAAGAAAGTCTTGTTGCTCTTGAAAAAGTTGCAATTGATGATGAGTACCTGAAAAAAGGGGTGATCTTAGTTGCCGATGGAACAGATGGCGACCTTGTTCGTGCCATTATGGAAATCGAAATAGATTTTATGAAAAAGAGACACTACCAAGGGCAGGACGTAATGAAAGGAATGGGCTCAATGGCCCCTGCTTTCGGAATGATCGGAACTCTTATCGGTCTTGTTAACATGCTCTCCAATCTTAGTGATCCTGACGCAATTGGCCCAGCTATGGCTGTCGCATTGCTCACAACTCTTTATGGATCGATACTCGCCAACGTAGTATTCCTCCCACTCGCCAAAAAACTTGAAGAACGTTCAAATGAAGAAGCCCTCTATATGGAGATTATGGTTGAGGGAGTAGTTGCGATTCAAAAAGGGGAACACCCTTCGATTGTAAAAGAAAAGCTCCAAGCATTCCTAGCTCCTGCAATGCGCGACGTAATCGCATAACTGTAATTTGCCATGGCAAAAATAGTAATACTAACGCCGAAAGATAACAGCCCTCCAGCAGAAGAAGGGCTACCACCGTGGATGGCGACCTTTGCCGATATGGTAACTCTTTTGCTTTGCTTTTTTGTACTACTACTCTCTTTCGCATCTAATGATGCGGAAAAATTTAAAGAACTTCTAGGCTCAATTCATAACGCTTTCGGTGTTAAAATTGAACGAAAAGAAGCAGACCACCTATCCCTGACCCCTTCGGATCTACAACGTAAAGAAGTTAAAATGGACAGCAACGAAAAACGGTTGCTGGGGCTTGTTCTGCGCATTAAAGCCCTTCTCAATGAGGACGATGCAACCCGAAAATCTTCAGGGGTTAATGCCGACCAAGACGGCGTAACCATGAGTACGGACAGTGCGTCTCTTTTCGAATCAGGTTCAGCGAAGTTAAAGCCGACGGCCAGTAAAACTCTTAATAAAGTTATCAGCATTCTCAAAGAGAACAACTACAATCTAGTAGTGAGAGGGCATACGGATAACACTGAAACACGATCAGCCAAGTACCCATCAAACTGGGAACTATCCTCGGCCAGGGCGGCAAGTGCATTGCGCTACATAACTGAACATGGCGGAATATCGACTAAAAGGCTCAAGGCTGTAGGATATGCCGACACTCAGCCTCTAGTAAAAAATGATACTGTCGCGAATAAAAATAAGAACCGCAGAATAGAGTTTTTCTACCATAAACCAGCACGCGATTCATGGTAAGGACTTAAATATGGCCGATAAATACGTAGCAAAGGCTGTAGAAGATGAAGGCAAACTAAAAGATATTTGCATTCTATATGATGATAAAACTAAACACATGTGGGGAAAATACGGCCCCCGCAATGAAGAAACTCTTGCAGCCAAAGCAGATCCAATAAAACTACAATTACTGGTAGGTTCAGGCATTGGAATTGCTGCAGAATACATATTACAAGCGGGTCGCCCTCTGCTAATTCTTGACTGCGAGCAGCCCATTCTGGCAGCCACAGATTTAAAAAATAAATTTAAGACCCACTCCAATCTTCACTGGATAGACACTTCTTCACCAGAAAAAGCAGTACATCATATATTGGAACTGAAAAAGCAATTCCAACTTGAAATAGATATTTTGACCATTCCATTCTACCTGCGACTCTCCCCTTTTTACGCAGAAACGATAAGACGGATCTCCGGCAGTTCAGAACAGAAACAGCAGGTTCAAACATGGCCAAAATTTCAATCTGAAAAGCCCAGAATACTTCTATTAACCAGCCAATATTTTCTTATGGGTGAAATAGTCTCAGCCTGTGAGAGACAATCCATTCCGCACATGTTCATTAACATGGATGCAAAAGTAATGGATCTGAACCTGTTCGTTTCCAAGATATCATCAGCAATTAATATTTTTCGGCCAGATTTTGTTCTCACAGTAAATCACCTTGGAGTTGATCAGGAAGGTGTATTAAACACTATACTCCATGAATACGGAGTGCCACTTGCTTCGTGGTTTGTAGATAACCCGCTTCTACTACTGCCACTATATCAAGCGCAAGCCAGCCCCAATACGACCATTTTCACTTGGGACACAGACCGCATGGGTTCCCTGAAAAAGATGGGATACGACAACATATTTCATCTGCCCCTCGGCACTGATCAAACTAGATTTACTCCAGGCAAAGGTTGTCGCAATCCGGCATGGAAGCGTGATATTTCATTTGTCGGAAACTCGATGGTTCATAAAACTGCGCGGAGGCTCGAGGCGGCGCAGCCATCAGGAGCATTGGAACAGCGCTGGAAAGAAGTAGCACATGAATTTGGACTGAAATCCGAACCATCCGTAACCAATTTTTTAAGAACAGATTATCCAGAACTATTATCGGATTATGAAAACCTGATATCTCCATACCGCAAGCTTGCATTCGAAACACTCATTATCTGGCAGGCGACACTTGAATATCGTCTTTCATGCGTTAAAAAAACGCTCGAATACTCGCCTCTAATCGTGGGAGATAACGGCTGGAATAAACTTCTAAAAGACGATAACAACTGGGATTATCATTCTGAATTGTCATACTACGAAGACCTACCCCACTTTTACCCTTGCTCTAAAATAAATTTCAACTGTACCAGCCAGCAAATGAAAGGGGCCGTAAATCAACGGGTATTTGATGTGCCTGCCTGTAACGGTTTTATTCTTACTGACCATCGTTACCAAATGGAAAATCTGTTCGAACCCGGTAAAGAAATTGCGGTATATTACGACATAAAGGAAATCCCTGATCAAATTGCTAAATATACCACTGACTCAAAAACACGAACATCAATAATCAAAGCGGCCCGCAAGCGAATCCTAGCAGAACATACATACGACAACCGAATCTCAACATTAATAAAATGTATGAGAGCAACATATGCATAAGTAAGCAAGCAGACAAAAGCCCCTTTAGATCATATCTAAAGGGGCTTTCAAATGAGCAAGAGACTTTCAAGCAAATAAAACATACTTCCCGACCGGGAAGATAATCACTAGCCTCACGAAAATCCGCTGGAACCACATCCTCCGGCAGGAGGGGCGTAAGATTCACCGCCACTAGTTGAGCTAGCGGACTGTTTGCAGCAAGCGGATATAAGTTTCACTGTGTTTGGGCTTTTACAGGCCGTGCACATCGGTGCTTCCGTACTTGAAGCGGATACAAGCTCTTCAAAAGCAAGACCGCATTCATTACATTTATACTCATAAATAGGCATAACCTAATCGTCCTTACGACCAAGATCATCCTTATCAGACTGCGAACTGCAGCCTTTGGAGGGGCTTCAAGGACTAATACCGAGCTTGGGCAGTACCACTTTCAACAAAACAAAAACAGCTGCGCAAACAGCAATAAGAGACAAAACATCCATCATATAAAACCTCACAAAGTATTATTCAGTTCAGCTTAAAAGTAATGTTTTGATCGGATAAGTCAATACCAATCGAGCAAACGAATTTTAAAACATGATACTAAAATTAATATGTCAGATTCACATAAAACGAAAAAGATGAACCTCGGTCGAGTTTGCTCTCAACAAATATTTCTCCGCCCATCATATTCACAAGTTTCTTAGAAATTGGCAACCCGAGTCCTGTGCCTCCATATTTTCTGGAAGTAGACGAATCAGCCTGAGTAAAACTTTCGAATATACTCTTTATTTTATCTTCTGGAATTCCTATCCCGGTATCAGATACACTGAATATAATTTGATCAGAATCATTCTCAAAAATATTAACATCAATAATTCCAGCCCCAGTGAATTTAATAGCATTGCTAATCAAGTTTGTTAAAACTTGGCGAATTCGAGTCGGGTCCCCTGTTACCTTAGCAGGCACGGACTCTAAAACGTTGCAATTCATTGTAAGACCTTTCTTTTCAGCCTCAACGCGAAGAACTGAAACCACTCTACGAATCATTTCCTCAAGCAAAAACTCATGTTGCTCAATTTCTAAATGACCGGCCTCAATCTTCGATATTTCGAGAACATCATTAATAATTTCAAGAAGAGATTCACCCGCAGTTCCAGTTACTTTTAAAAAGTATTGCTGATCCTCATCAAGCTTAGTTTCTTTCATTAACTCAACCATACCAAGAATAGAGTGCATGGGAGTTCTTATCTCATGGCTCATATTTGCCAGAAATTCACTTTTGACCCTATTTGCAATTTCAGCCCGTTCTTTTTCTTTTTGTACTAAAAGTAAAGTGTCATTTATAGACTTTGAAAGATCAGTTAGCTCATCATCCCCGCTTAAAATCAATTGAAAATCATGAACATCCCTAGTTGATCCACCAGTAAGTTGGGACTTAAGTTCTTCAACCCGGGAAACAAAGACCAAATTCACAAAGAAATTTGTTAATAGTCCTGCAATAAGTAAGGTCCCCAAAAACAGAATCAAAAAAATACCTGTCATGGACATACCGATAGCATAAACTTCCTTCTCCATACTTAAATTAAGCTGAACAATCGGAAGCCCAAGAGCATCTTTTAACACGTAACTACCGACTAAAAGTGAATGTGCTGATGTAGTGGGTTTATAAAATACCCCATCGCTAGCAGAATTTGTGATTTCACCAAAAGAGAGGTTCATACGAAGGTTCTTTCCAAGTGAAGCGATATCCTTATCCCCAAAAAAACGTCCCGCAATTAACGTTCCGCGGGGCGACCCTTCACCAAGACTATTGGTTATTTTCTGCGCGGAAAGCATAACAATTGAATGTGAGAACCTAAGAAGACCTTCTTTACCATCCTTTTCTGTGGCCTCTAAAAACAATGCACCTACACAATCTTTTGTAGAGAAACACTCTATAATTTGATCAATATTTTCCGAAGAATAGGACTCGAATATTTTACCGTCATTATCAATGAACAGCAAAAAATCAATACCTAAGTTCGGGAATACATCTGGTAAAAGATTTGCATCAATGAAATACTGGTTGTGGTCATACATGAAAGCATAAGCATCATCCCACCAAGCCCAACTTCTGCAAATACGGCTCAGACCTTCAGATGTTTTTGAAATAGTATATAAAGCACGGTCAAAATTGTCTTCGACCAAAGACTTCTCAATTTTATAAGAACTATGCGCCATGAATTCAGAAATTCCAATCCAAGCGCCCGTGAGCATTGCGGTGCAAAGAAGGAAAACACCAATCATGGTCTTAGTTTTCAAGCCAACTCTCATTAACAACCTCTTTTGAAAGTAATTCTTAAGAGCTTCCTACTACCCGTTATACAAAAAAAAAGAAACCGGATTAAAATCCGGTTTCTTTTTTAAAGTCATATGGTGTGAATAAATGCTAAATAACATCCCATGTAGGGCCTTGCGGAGTATCTTTAACTTCAACCCCAAGCTTAGCAAGTTCATCTCTAATCCTATCGGACTCCGCAAAGTCTTTGTTTTTTCGTGCACCCTGTCGTGCTGCGACAAATTCTTCGACCTTCGAAACTTCAATGCCTTTGCGTTCGAGCATACAAAGCTTCAACTCTGCTAGAAAATCAGAAGGCTTCTGAGTAAATATACCCAAAACCTCGCCCCACTTCTTCATATCCGCTAAGATACGAATCCAAGCATCGCGTCCACCTTCGCTCTTGCGCCAAGCTTTTTCTTCTGCAATACGCCCGGCCAATCTGACCAAGTTAAATATATGCCCCATTGCTCCGGCTGTATTAACATCATCTTCCATGGCGGCTTCCCAGCCTTTCTCAGCTTCATCAAGTTCAGCAAGAACTTCTTCAGGAAGAGCGGCTTTAGACCACTTCGCTTTTCCAAGTGACTCTTCCATCTGCTGCATAGCGGAATAAACGCGGCGAATACCCTTTTCAGCTTCTTCAAGGGCTTCAAATGAGAAATCGAGCGGACTACGGTAATGCATTGTTAGCAAGAAATAACGCAGCGTTTCCGGTAGAAATTTAGCAATAATATCTCTGATGGTAAAAAAGTTACCAAGAGATTTTGACATTTTCTCGGAATTGATCTGAACAAAACCATTGTGCACCCAAAAACGGGCCATTGGTTTTCCTGTGGCAGCTTCACTTTGCGCAATTTCATTTTCATGATGGGGAAAACTCAAATCCTGCCCGCCACCATGAATATCAAATGGCAATGACAAGTATTTTTCGCTCATGGCGGAACATTCAAGGTGCCAGCCGGGACGTCCCTGTCCCCAAGGACTTTCCCATGAAGGCTCACCTGGCTTAGCAGATTTCCAAAGAGCGAAATCAAGAGGATCTTCTTTTTCTTCACCCGGCTTGATACGTGCTCCGGACTGAAGATCTTCAATGTTTCTACCAGAAAGCTTTCCATATCCTTCAAAAGAACGGACCTTGAAGTAAACATCACCAGAAGGAGTCGAGTACGCATGCCCCTTATTAATAAGGAGCTCAGTCAAAGTCAGCATTTCAGGAATATGCTCTGTACACTTAGGTTCAATGTCCGCCCGCAAAATATTAAGCCTGTCCATATCAACGTAAAATTCGCCGATAAACTTTTCTGCAAGATCGGCAGGAGAAACGCCGGACTCATTTGCGCGATTGATAATTTTATCATCAATATCGGTAAAGTTGCGGACAAATGTCACATCATACCCTTTGTATCTCAGGTAACGCACCAGAACGTCAAAAACAACAGATGACCGAGCATGCCCGATATGGCACAGATCATAAGCAGTGATTCCACATGCATACAAACTGACCTTGTTACCGTCTTTTGGAACAAATTCCTGCTTCTTGCGTTCAAGTGTATTATAGAGGCGCATAGCAACTCCTTTCTCTATTTCTTAATCTAATATTTTAATTTATATGACTTTCTTATTTATAAAATACAATTAAAGTCACAAACAATTAGCAGTACTAATTCAACTGGGCAGGTTTAGCATGGGCTGTTACACCGTATAAACTCAGCAGTTCTTCAAAACTATTTCCCATGAACAGATAAAGCAATGAAACCGGATCTGCCGGATCGACTTTCACCTGTATATTGTCAGGATTCGCAATAAACTCAATCAGCTCACCGTAAAAATCTTCAGCATGACCATTTCCAAGACTTCTGGATTCCTGCATTTTGAGTTGCAGATTTTCAAGGACCCCTTCCAGATAAGTTTCTGAGGTCATCTTCGCTGAAAATGCAGAAAATTCGATCATCCGCGAAATTAAAGAATTGTCGTGTAAAACAAAATCACCGTTCAAAACTTTAACTCCGATTAAACCGCTTAACCCCGGACTGTCCAGCTTAACATCACTTAGATTGAAACCAACGTTAAGCTTACAAATATCTTTCCCATCAAAATCAAGCTTGCGGACCGAAATTAGTTTAGCAGCCTCTTCATAAATATAGTCGGCAGATAGATCAAAACGTAAGTTATTGTATCCCATCTTACCAAAATCACGCGAGAGAGTTCCTAAATTCATAAAATCAACAGGAACGTTTATTCCTTTCACATCTCCCTCGAAATAGTGCGGAATAGCATGCTTATCATCAAATCTTTTTATTACAACGAACTCAGCCGAACAAGTACCACCAACCGCAAAGTCGAGCTGGACATTCCAAACCATAATATTCTGATTCAACGGATTAACCAAAGCGCGGTCAAAGGATATTTCAACTGCATTCGAATATTTTTCAGTAAATTCTTTAACTTTCTGCTGTGAATAATCCTGTAAAACAAAATAACCTACAACTCCGGCAATTATAATCACCGAAACAAATACAACTAGCCATCTCAGAAATGAACCACCGCGCTTGCCACTCATGATTAACCTTTCTTAATTCTCTTAAGTCCAGTCACCGCAGCAACAGCCTTAATGCCTTTCTTTTCTCCGGTAAAGCCGAGCCTCTCTTCAGTGGTGGCCTTCACATTAATCTGCGATTTATCAAGCCCCATAAGAGCGGCAATATTCTTTTGGATAAGATTTCTATGCGGTGAAAGTTTTGGAACCTGCGCAATAACGGTCAAATCGACATGAACAATTTCAACTCCAGCTTCTTCAGCCTGAGACAAAACTTCTGTGACAATGATACCACTCGCCATGTTTTCACAGGCAGCACTCGTATCAGGAAAATGAAATCCAATATCCCCGCCGCCAAAAAGACCTAAAATGGCATCCGCTAAAGCATGCAAAAGAACATCGCCATCAGAGTGAGCTATAACTTGCGGCCCTCCGGCAATAGGCACTCCGCCCAAAACCATGGGACGTCCGGGACCGTACTTATGAACATCATATCCCCATCCGACACACGGAACAGGCTGAGCATTTTCTTCGATACGTTTTAAGTCTTCTGGATTTGTGATCTTCACGTTGGTTTCCTCTCCGGCGCAAATGTGAACCTTTACTTTTGATGATTCCATTCCCGCGATATTATCTGCATACTCATCAGCCCCGCGAAGTTCACTTCCAAGCATTTCTACCATAGAAGCATCGTCGGTTACATCCCATCCTTTCTCGTCTGCCATTTTGTGGGCAGCAAGCAAAATAGGAAGATAAAAGCCCTGCGGAGTTTGCACAGCACGAAGATTTGATCTGACCAAAGTCTGTTTGACGGTATCGCCCTCAACTTCTTTAATCGTATCAGTAACTTCTACAGCCGGAATAACTGCCGGAATTCCACTAACTAAAGTATCAATAATATTTGTAACAAGAGGCCCGGAGGCGAAAGGACGAGCTGAATCATGAACGAGGGTATGCGTGCATTTAGCGGGTAAAACGCTAAGCCCGTTAAAAACGGAATCCTGCCTGCGTGCTCCACCAGCTACAACCTTAAAAGGAAGTCCAAGCGAATCTGCGCCATCAAGATCAGCAACAACTGTTTTCATTTCTTCCACCTGATCCGGCGGAAAAACAAAAACAATCCCTGAAATTTTGGGAGTATGTGAAAAGGTAATTGCGGAATGCCAGAAGAGCGGAAAGCCCTTCCATAAAAGAAACTGTTTTTTTACCCCGCCGACAGATGCGGCAAGGCGTGTACCACTGCCTGCGGCTAAGATAACAGCCCAGACTTCGGAGGATGTGCTCATAAATATCCCTGCAACCGCACTCCTCCCGCGACCGCAGGAAAAACAAAATCATGGCCGGGGGAAGAGTTAAAATAATAAAGATGGAGTCGGACTATAAGCCGGGTCTTGTACTAGGTCGAAACCAAGTGACCATCATTCCTCTAGGATGCACGTTACCATACACCTCAAGCAACCTACCCGAAAGTATCGGCCGGGCCGGCCTCAAACACTTTCCTATTTGGTCTTGCTCCGGACGGGGTTTACCTAGCCGGACATGTCACCATGCCCGCTGGTGGGCTCTTACTCCACCGTTTCACCCTTACTCCAGTGACAAGTCATCGGAGCGGTCTATTCTCTGTGGCACTTTTCCCGGAATCGCTTCCGCTGGGAGTTACCCAGCGCCCTGCCCTACGGAGCCCGGACTTTCCTCCCCGATATAAATATCGCGGCGATGATCCGTCCAACTCCATCAAAAAAAAGAAGGGAGCATAAACTCCCCTCAACTTTACTTAACTATCAAATTATCTTTATTCAGCTTTAGGCTCTTCAGCTTTAGCCGTCTTTACTATTACTTCAGGAGAAGCCTCAGGCTCAACTACAGGAGCTTCTGCATCCTTTTTAGCTGCGGCCTTTTTCTTAGGAGCGGCTTTTTTTGCTGCGGCCTTTTTAGGCGCTGCTTTTTTAGCTGCTGCTTTCTTCTTAGGAGCTTTTTTAGGCTTAACTGGTTCTGGCTCAGGCTCTACTTCAACCCAGTAAGTCAAACGCTGACAGTTAGGACAGCTGATAATCTGCTTTCCTTCCTGTAAACTATTGTAAACCTGTGGAGGAATCATGATATTACAACCGGTACAAACTGCTTCCATAACTGGAACAATAACCGGATGAGCAAGGCGTGAGCGGATAAATTCATATCTGCCGAGAATAGGAGCAGGAACAACTAGTCCACACTTTCCTCTCTGCCTGTTCAGCTTATCAAGCTTAGTCTGAGCACTTGTGAGCTTAGCTTTAAGACCAACGCGTTTTTCATCAAGCTCAGTATTGAGAGCGTCGATCTTCTCGTTGGTTTCCACAAGCATTTCGTTCTGACGAGTAGTCTCTTCAAGAACGGTAATTTTTTCTTCTTCGCGAAGTCTATTAAGCTTTTCGAGGCTATCCATTTCACGCATCATTGCATGATATTCTTTGGTGGTGCCAACAAGCATCAGCTTGCTTTTGCTCTTTTTGACTTTTACGCCATCTTCTTCAATTTCAAATTCAAGTTTTTTCTGTTGCTCTTGAAGAAGTACAAGCTTCTCTTCGAGCTGCTCTTTACGCTTTTCAAGCGAAGCATGGCGAGATTCAAGATCTGCCACATCTTTGGGAGCCTGGTCGATTTCTACTTCAAGGAGAAGAATGTCGTCATCAACCTTCTGCAAAACTTTAAGCTGTTCAACTTGTTTTTCATACATTATGGGGTCCCCTTTTGCGAATGATTCCTACAAATCTACGCCGCATCGATGTTCGGAAACTTATTGACCGACTATGCCGATCTGTCCCGTAATAAAAACACATTCAAGTTCCGTAAGGCCTATACGAAACCCGTAATTTATCTGTCGCTATAGCAGTCCCGCTTAGGACTTCAGAACACCTTTCCCTTGCAAATAATAAGCAAAGGGATTGCGTCCAGTAAAAAATCTTACTTCAAATCCGCCTTTCGACTCCTGCTCAAGAACAACAGCAAAGCGGCGCATCATCTCTTCTTCTAGAGAAAAATGCCCCACATCGAGGACGGCTCCAACGCTTTCCTGCGCCGGATGATACTTAACATCGCCAGTGATAAAGACATCAGCGCCCTGCGCAAAAGCCTTATTCATAAACGATGTTCCTGAACCGGGACACATGGCTACTCTGCTGACCGTTTCGGGTTCCGAACCGCAAAGCGCGATAACTCCGCAACCAGTAGTCTGAGCCACCTGCCTAACAAAAACTTCGTATGACATAGCATACTCAAGATCACCAATACAGCCATACCCCAGTATTTCACCAGAATCATTCTCTGCAACAGGATCAAGCACCCGCAGACCTCTAAGCCCAAGCTCACGCCCAAGCCATGAAACAACACCGCCAAACTGCACATCAAGTGATGTATGTGCCGCGCACAGTGTTGCATCTGCGCATAAAATCTGTTTCATCACATCACGAAACCAATCAAGTTCGGCAGGTAGCTTAGGTTCAATAGCCAAGGGATGATGAGTCAGAATCACTTCTGCGTCCCACTCCAAAGCACTGGACACAACCTGCGGCAGAGGATCAAGAGCCACTGCTACTTTTTTGACTTCTTTCTCAGGCCCGGCAATTTGCACACCACAGTTATCCCATGCTGCTGCGAAGCGTGAGGGTGCAAGCGTTTCAATAAGACTGATTACATTCGATGTTTTCATAAAATCACCGTATACTCTCGCCGTTACTAATAATTTGCACTTTCAGGATGAAAGAATCTCTCAACTACTTACCATAAAATATCAATTTCAGAGAAAAGAAGATGCTCCCGCGGGGCTACCCCTTGGGAGCACAGAATCTTTCTTGAATAGAAAGTCGTAAAATTCTGGATTGTTTTTGAGAAGAATCCATATGATATTTTGATGGTGGGCCAACCAGGATTCGAACCTGGGACCATCCGGTTATGAGCCGGGGGCTCTACCAACTGAGCTATTGGCCCTTTATTCCAAGAGAGTCGAGCTAAATAGCCCAACTATGACAACCTTGTCAAGCGTTCAAAAAAAATATTAACCGAAAAACCGCTAAGCAAACTACTACCACAACTACTGAAATACTTAAACAAGATACTTACAGGGCAAATTCTATTCAATCTCATTATCTCTGATGAAACGGATTACAGAAGTAGTTGAATACCCGGGAAGCAACGGGAGACTAAGAACAACGCCGCCGCGCCCTTCTACAATATCGCGCCCGACAATGTTATCAACGGTCCAGTCTCCACCTTTAACGAGCACATCAGGCTGAACTTTGCTGATTAATTCAAGCGGAGTATCTTCATCAAAAAATATTACATAATCAATGCTGGCAAGCCCCGCAAGCACGAAAGCCCTCTGTTTTTGAGAAACCACAGGTCTCTTTTCACCCTTGATTGACCGCACAGATTTGTCACTATTCAGCCCGAGAACAAGAATATCACCCTGCTCCTTAGCACGCGCAAGAAGGTCCACATGTCCGGCATGAAGAATATCAAAACACCCATTGGTAAAGACTATTTTACCATTTATAGTAGCATCAGATCTTATCTTTTCAAATTCATCAGCTAGGAGTATCTTTGGGCTGGTCAATTCAGTATTTAATGTTTCGGACAAAGCAATGTCTCCAATTCTAGTCTAATAAACTTATATTTAGCTTGTAATATAGAATTAAATTTAACAATAATTCACAATTACCAATTCACTGACTTCAAACATCCGTAGATGCAAGGCCGATATTAATCAGCTTCCCGAACTTGGCAAGGAGAAATTTCCCGTGAATTTCAAAAATAAAATAACTTTATTTATACTAGCAGCACTTCCGTTCTACCTTAACGACTTCTCCAATATATTCGTAAAGGATGAAGTCACATGGATCACGCTAGATTATTCATTAAAATTGATCCCGCTCGCCTTTTTGCTATGCATGATCAAGGCAGGTAATCTCAGCTTTAAAGACCTTGGCATAACCACCCTCTCTCCCAAAAGATTCGCGTTCTGGACCTTTTCCATCACGGCTCTAGGGCTTTGCCTCGATGAACCAGGGTTTTCGATCTGGGGAAAAATTTTACCATCCATCAACCTCGGCTCCATCCCAATCGGACAGGACTCTCCGTACTTCCTGCTTGATATGACCGTGGGATTAGCTCTCGTTGCCATAGCAGAAGAAGTCATATTCCGCGGACTGGCCTTCACTGCGCTAAAAGAGAAAGGATACTCCCCATCAACCGTGTTCATCATTTCCGGCATAACATTCGGTTTGATTCACTGGTCTGCCGGCCCTGTTGCTATAGTGGCAACGGCCATCACAGGTTCGGGACTCATGGTCTGTATGTGGAAAACTAGGTCGATACTGCCGACCATTGTCGCACATTATATAATTAACTATCTTTCATTCTCAGGGATGGCTGTAAAATTTTGGGGAATATAAATGTGTAAAATCATCCTTGCGGCAATTCTGACTTTATTAATGTCTGCACAAACTGGATTATGCGAAAACCTCTGCGATCAAATATATAATTCAGATCTTTACCATCTCTGTTCTAACGAGCCTGAATTGATCAAAGATGCAGACCTGCGCAATCTCAGCATGGGTCAATGCAATTTAATAAAGAATGAAAATATGTATTACTACTGCAAAGGGGATAAGGGACAGATCATAGATAGAAACTGGCGAGCACTTGCTGACGGGAATTGCCACTTAATTTCAGGGAATCAGGGGTTGTTTTATTATTGTAAGAAGAAGAAACAGGAATAAATTTATCGCTTCACCACGGGAGAGCACAACTATCCCTACCATTTCCTTCAACATATAATGGTGTACCAAAACGCACCATAAGAAATCAGCATTAAACAAAAAACCCCGATAACAGCCAAAGCCATTATCGGGGTAATCAAAACCAATTCTACTTTAAATATATATAAAAGCTAAACTTTAGGCTTCAAATTCTCAGATGAACCGAGAACTATCAGCTCTACCCAGTCAAAGGCGAACTCAAGACAAGCATCTTCATCACTGAGGATAGCGGCCTGTCTTTCTTCTGATACATCCAGCCTTGAAAAGACGTTCATATCTTTGATAAAGTTCATAAAATTATCTATCTGATAAAGTGCGAGGAACACCATGTTCAGCTTCTTCTCGTCAAGCACAACTCCTGCTTTACGTGCGCGAGTCATAATGCGCATGTAGCGATCGTTTATTTCGTTGTACTCTTCGAGACCCTGATCTTTCAGCCATTCACTGCTGGTCCATTCTTTTTTTTCTTTAAAACCGTCACAGTGTGGTTCCTGCACAACAAAGAGCTGCTCGAGCATTCCACCTTCACTATCCATCTGTGAAGCTCTACCGAGCGGGTAAGTACGGCAAGCACCCGGCCTATTTTCATAAACAGTACACCCCTCGTCACAGACGAACGGACAACTGCGCTTTGCATTATCAAGCATGCGGAGCTTCGCCATTGGGAAGCCAGCGCCTGAGGTGCTGGAAACATCAACATGATTGTGAATGAACTTCTTACTGTCGTGATTAAGCCCTTTACGGAGTCTCAATACATCATAAGGAGTCAGCATCATGTGCAAATTGCCACAACAGGCATTGAAACATGAAACTCCTGGGTAACAGGAAAACGCAAATGTTTTTCCTTCTTCAAGCTCAGGCAAACTATTCAAAAAATCTTCGGTGGTATCTTGTCTGGACATCATTTCTCCATATCTTTTTCCGGCAATCAACTTGTAAGAAAGCCCTTTTCTGCCAGATATTTAAGCTTTTTTTCAATATCCTGCTGAAGAAGCCTTTCTTCGTCAGCCATAATACTTAAAATTTCACTCCGCGGATGCATAGCCTGCATTTTATACTTATTTCCCAGTGCATTACCTTCTTGAGAAATAGAAACCCGGCTAGCTGCTCCGGTGTTTTTACGGTGCAATATCCGCAAATGACCTTGGTACACAGCGAACTCGCCTTTAAGGCAATTTCGCAGATCGTGCTCCATATCGTCATACTGAGACGGAGAAAGGAACAGGGAAAAGCCTCCGTTGTCAAGAAGCTTCTCAGTTCTAAACATATGGCAGCACCCTGTCACAGACGCACAAGGACGTATGTAATCGAAAAATCCACCATCAAGCAGCTGATGGTGTAAACCTGAAACCTTGAACGGGTTAGGGGCAAGTTTGCTTAAATCAACTTCCGGCCCGTCACCCTCTTCACCAGAGGGCTGAATAAGATGCAGATCAACGGACTGCATTACTGCGGGGGAAATATGGTCTACGACTTTACAGCCCCAAGCTCCGGCATCAGGATATTCTTCAACCGCCGCCCCGAAACGCAAAAGCCAATCAGGATCGACTTCCACATCGTCATCAAGATAAATAGCAAAGTCACTTGCTTTCACTTTCGGCTCATTCATCAACCAGTTACGAGCTGCCGCCGCGCCAACATTTACAGGCAAATCAATGCGGACCATCCGCTCACCAAATTCACTTTGCCAGCGATCAACCACTTCGGAAGTTCCGTCGCTTGAGCCATTATCAAGCATAAAAATTTTAGCATCCCCTAATTCGGAACGATGCAGGGAGCCGAGCGTACCATCCAGCTCTTCATCTTTATTGAAAGAATATAAAAGGATCGCGACTTTTCCATCTAGCGGAATAAATTTATCATCAAGCCCAACGGCTAGATCGTAAAGACGCAGAGTTTCCGAGCTTCTCCACGGCTGAATCATAACAGAGCCGGAAAGCAGGCTTACGGCTAGATCCTTATCTCCGAGCGCGAGCACAATAGACGCAGCCAAGTGCGCAAAGTTTTCAATGCCGAAAGGTTCAGACGCTATCCGCAAAAGTTTAAATGCTTCAAGCGGGTCACCATCCATGAAGGTGAAGAATGCTTTTGATACGGTAATTGCCGGCGTGAGCTGCGCGCTAAATTCTGCGGAAAGTACTTGGAGACCGAATTCAAAATCTGAATTGGCTCCCGCATAAATGAGGCCCTGCTGAACCCAAAACAAATTAGACGGTTCCTTTTCAATGGAGGACAAAATATATGAGCGTATTTTAAGATTATCCCGCTTTGCTATAATCCGTAAGAAATATGAGAGATTAGCGGGACAATTCCAATTTGCGGCAACAACGGTAATACACTGCGCAACAGGAGCAGGAAAAAGAGGAAGAAGAGCTTCGATATTTAAAAGCTGCTGTGCGCTATTTCCATCAAGTGGATTTGCGGCATATGCGGAAAGTAATATTTCCACAGCTAACTGAGGATCAGATTCCAAACAGTTAATTCCGATCTCAAACAGATGCTTCCCGCCAACGGAACCTAAAAGTAACCGTGAACGGGCGGACATATCCATTTCAGACCAATATTCTTCGATGGGGGAGACATTCATTATTTACGTACCATTCCTCGCTTATTAAGAACTGCACGTCCAATATTTCATAAAGACAATACAGCCTTACGGTTTCGTAAAAGCGAGATCATATGTAGCACGCATCGGAGAAGTGTCCAAATAGTTACTAAGCAGATCTAATCGTCCAAAAGAGCGTCAATTTCAAGCGGCCCTCTTTTGGGTGCATCTTTGGTAAGAGAGCTGTAAACGCCCAGCAGTGAGCGGGATTTTGAAGAACTACTCATAAGATTACGGACAATTTTACGGTTCAGCCTACCCATATTTTTACGCAGATCACCATCGTCGATCAGCTTTTTAATCGATGCAGAAATCGCGGACACATCTTCAACGGGACAAAGGAACCCGTTAAGTCCGTCACGAATCAGCTCGGACGTTCCTCCCGCATCAGTACAAACTGTTGCAAGCCCGGCATCGAAAGCTTCAATAAGGGTATTGGGCATGGATTCCTGACGAGAACTCATCACGTAAATATGTGAAGCGGCAAGTATACGCACAGCTTCATCGTGGCTGACATAGCCGGGACATTCTATGCGTTCAAGCGTGGACGGAGAAGCAATATCTTTATACGCGGATAAGTCTTCCAATCCGACAGCAATAAATCTTACTCCCTCGCAAGGATCCTGCGACAGCAAAGATTCTACGGCCTTGATAAAAACGTCAGGACCTTTTGCGTGTCCCGAATTGCCAACATAGGTCACAGTTGTTGCAACTGCGCGGCGCGGCTTACGACCGCCACCAGCAAATGAGTTATAAACAACGTGCGCGCGTTTGGCCGGAACACCATGCTTCAAAAGGACTTCACGACATTTTTCGGAATTACAAATATATCCATTACCGATGAGCGAAAAAAGTGGGGCCAGAGGATTGGGCTTATAGATCACGCCTCTGTTGAAAAATAGTTTGAAACTTTTCCCACTGAGAAGAGAGAGTCCTTTCGCAATGCATGAAATTTTAACGGCGCGGTTGTGATAAGTGTGAACCACATCGACCTTTTTCTCAGCAATAATTTTGGAAAGAAAATTTGCTGCTGTAAAAAGGTTCTTGAAATCTTCTAATACGACAACTTCCGCGCCAGCCTTCTCCAGCTCAGGAATAAGGCCGGACTCGGGAGGCAGAACGGCTACAACTTCTACTCCGGCAGCGCGCATGGCTTTCGCACTGTTAATAAGCTGCCTGCTGCCTCCGGACAATTTGCCGGTATCTGTTATATATAGAACGCGCGCAATGTCATTTTTCTTGCTGAAAAATTTGAAGCACGCCATAGCAGGAGCTTCATTGCCGTACATAAGCAAACGCTTGCGAATCCACGCAGCATCTTTACTCGAGCCAACTCCTATGCGGTTGATATGCATAGGATCGGTTCCGATCATATTTGCTGAGCGCTCAAGAGTGAATGTGCCGGAAAAACCGCATAAAGATGCTTCCTGCATGGATATGGAATCAAAATGTCCCCAAGGCCAGCAGAAAAATTGACGTCTTGCGCCATTAATTTTTTTGATTTTTTCAAGACAGGTGCTAAAATCTTTGCGACAGAATTCTCTTCTTTCTTCATCAGTGCGTCTTTTAAAAAGCACACGCCCTTTTTTAAATATAGGCCAGAATCCATTATACGCGAACGCACTGCCATTTTCATAAACGGGAAGTTTTGCATTGAATTTGCGATAGATCCCCCAGGTGGACCAGTGGGAACCTGCTGAGTAATTGCCCCGAGAGCGGAAATCTTTGAAACAACCCTGATGGTTGCGGGTATGAGCATAAACTTCCATCCCCTTGTCATGGACAAGAGATTTAAGTTCAGCTTCATTCATGAATTGTGAGGTATCTTTTTCTGATAAAGCTTTGATGAAAGATTCACGCATGGGCAGAATCTCAGGAACATCAGGTTTTGAGCGGATATTTCCCTCGCCGATGAAATCACTGATAGCAAAGAATACGCCTTTCATCCCACGCTCTTCAAGCATAGGCACGACAGTCAACCAATTGCTGATGTGACAATCGTCAAAGGTGAGGACTACGTACTTCTTATCGAGCTTACGTCGCCCCATGCATATTTCATAAAGATGATTAGCGGAGATGGTTTGAAATCCCATTTCAGCAATGACATCTAAATGTGCAGCAAAGGTTTCGGGGGAATGGCCATCTTCTTCACAGACAGCGTGATAACAGAAAACAGGAATACTCTTACCAAACATGAGCCTTCTCCGGACGCTTCAATTCAGAATCCTTCCCCGTACGCAAAAAGCACAAGAGGAAGGAAGTCAATTACATCTGCAGTCGGAAAGTGTCCGTTGACAACTTCCGTTCAAGGCGTCTTGCCACGATGCTCATCATGTAGCAACAAATAAAATACAATGCTGCCACTGTAGTATAAATCTCAAAAGGATAAATCATCAGTCTGTTATTAAGTCCCTGAGCCACAAATGTAAGCTCGAGAACACCAATAACGAAGGCCAGTGAGGAATCTTTAAAGATTGCGATAAACTGCCCGACAATGGCGGGAAGCATCTGCTTAAGCGCCTGCGGAAGGATAATTTTGCGCATGGCCTGTAAGTATGTCAGCCCGGTACTTACAGCTGCTTCAAGCTGTCCCGGAGGAATATTCTGAATACCGCTTCGTACTATTTCAGCAAGATATGCACCGGTAAACACAGTCAGAGCAATGGTTGCACTCCAGAATACATTTAGGAATGCGCCAGTTAAAATCGGAATAAAGAAGTAAATCCAGAAGATAACCATGATCAGCGGGTTACCGCGAATCAATTCAATATATAAGGTACTTGGAATAAAGAACAATTTATTCTTGGAAGTTCTACCGACACCTACAATGAGGCCGATAAAGAAACTGACCGAGATAGCGATAACTGACATAATAATAGAGAATGACAAACCACCAAGTCCCCATAAAACCTCATCAGGTCCGCCCTGCGGGAAACGCCAGTAAATCATTGTGCCGATATTATCCCAGATAACCTGAAAGTTAAACTTGGAAAGACCGACTCCAGCCATAACTATTAAGAACAGCAAAAATGCGAGAAATGTTCCTTTCCACGCTAAAGAGAAAACCTTCGCAATATTAGCAAGCAAAGCTTTTCTAGCGGCCTGTGCGGTTGTAAGATTGAAACCTTCAGTGCGTCTGCGGAAACAATTCCTGCTAAGCATAGAAAGAAGTGCAAGAGGAGCGAGGAAAGGCCAGAAGAAGATATCGGCGAGAAGATGCCCGATTGTTCTATTCTTTTTAGGTATGATCTGGAGTTTAAGATTCACCAGATTAAGTATCCCGGCAATAGTCAGGGAAAGTGAAAGATATACAACTGTAGCAGCGGTAGTTGCTTCGAATCCCTTAAAAGTAAGGGATTCAATTTGCTGAGAAGCCCAGCAAAGCTCTGCGACACCTACGACCATAGCAAGTGATGAGTTCTTCATATTGTTCAAGAACTCACTTCCGAGTGGTGGAATGATTGCTCTGAAAGCAAGAGGTAGAACAATTTTACTAAGTGCCTGAAACGGCGTTAGGCCGGATGAATAGGCAGCTTCAAGAAGTCCTTTCGGAATAGACTGAATACCAGCACGAATAACCTCAGCCATAAATGCGCTGGTGTAAACACCAAGCCCTACGGTGGCAGAGATCATTTCGTAATTGTAATCGAAAAGTTTGTAACGAAGCTCTTCCGGCAAAGCCATTGGAAGTGCGAAGTACCAGAAGAAAAGCTGAATCAAGAGCGGTGTATTTCTGAAAAATTCAACATAAGCAGAAGCGAAATAATTAATTGGCTTGAACTGAGATAAACGCCCAAGACCGAATAAAATCCCCAGTCCAAGTGCAATGGCAGAACTGATCAGGGATATGGTGATGGTATTTCCCAGTCCGGTGATAAGCATATCACCCAGTACAATGCCGTAGGACGCGTCTTTTACATAAAGAACAGTCCAGTCAAACTTATAGCCGAAGTCAAAAACCCAGCCGAAATAATATACAAGCAGAGCGGTTACAGCTGCAAGGCAAAAATACTGTACCCATGCTTTTTCAAGATAATGGTTGATCATTGCTGAATTTTCTCATTGATTCAATTTTATTAAAAATGACGGGACCGACACTATGTATCGATCCCGTCTGATCTCGCTATTACGTGAGACTGATGAACCTGCTAAGGCCAGAGTTCAATCTTTTCAGTCATTGGGAAGTAGTACTTAGTATCAGGTCCGTACCATTTGTCATAAATCTTCTGGTAAGTTCCGTCGATCCAAAGATCCTGGATTGCAAAGTTAACAGCATCACGCCACTTTGAATCGTCCTGTGGAAGACCGATACCGTAAGGCTCGTTGGAGAAGAATTCACCTACGAGTTCAAACTTGCCGGGAATCTGTGCAGCATATCCGAGAAGGATTGTGGAATCAGTGGACCATGCATCAACACGTCCCATCTGGAGAGCCTGAAAACACTCAGATTCTTTCTGGAAGGAGATAACTTTCGGTGCTGGATCGCCAAGCTTCTTAAGAGCAGCTTTAACGTTGAGCTCTGAAGTTGTGCCCTGCATGGTAGCAATTCTTTTGCCTACGAAATCTTTAAGGGAAGTGAACTTGCCTTTAGGAGCAAGCATCTTCTGTCCGTCGAAGAAGTAAGTGATAGAAAAGTCAATGGACTCATCACGTGAACGTTTGTGAGTCATATTGGAAACTGACATATCGATACGACCCTGCTGCAAGAACCCGATACGAGTTTTGTTGCTGACAGGAACTTTATCAAGTTTAACGCCGAGTTTTTTAGCGATTGCTGCTGCGATATCAACGTCAAATCCAACCCATTCTTTCTTTTCATTGTAGAAAGCACCGGGGATGGAGTCTGTCATGATACCAGTACGGACAACTTTGTCCTTCATTACTTTATCATAAGTTGCGCCAGCAAAAGCGGATGCTGCGAAAGCCATAACCAAAGAGGCCGCGAGGGCCAGAGTCACTAATCTTTTCATCTTTTTCTCCTGCTTGAAATATAAAAACAAAGATATAAAAAGTGCGGTCACCGACAATTGGAAACCGCTTTCATCTAATGTGAGAGAATTTTGCTGAGGAAGAGTTTTGAACGATCATGCTGCGGATTGTTAAAAAACTCATCCGGCGTGTTTTCTTCAATTAAAGACCCTTCGTCCATAAATATTACCCTGTCGGCAACTTCACGGGCAAAACCCATTTCATGTGTAACACAAACCATGGTCATCCCTTCGCGGGCAAGAGCTTTCATTACATCCAGAACTTCATTGATCATTTCTGGATCAAGCGCGGAAGTTGGCTCATCGAAAAGCATGATATTTGGACGCATGGCCAGACCGCGCGCAATGGCGACACGCTGCTGCTGTCCGCCAGAAAGCTGTGAAGGGTAATCGTTAGCTTTATCAGGTATATTAACCTTGGAAAGCAATTCCATTCCCAGTTCTTCGGCATCCCTATGTTTCATATTGCGGACCATAGTCGGCGCCAGCATTACGTTTTCCAGGACTGTCATGTGCGGATACAGGTTGAACGACTGAAAAACGAATCCAATCTCTGCGCGAAGCAAAGGCAGGTTCACCCTCGGGCCGTTAACATCAACCCCTTCTACAATTATCTCGCCTTCCTGAATTGGTTCAAGACGATTAATACAACGGATCATGGTGCTTTTACCAGAACCGGAAGGGCCACAGACTACAACTACCTCACCCTGCTTGATATGAATATCAAGATCACGAAGGGCGTGGTAATCACCGTAATATTTATTGACGTTGTTAAACTTTATCACTTTTGTATAACCTGTTGAAAAAATTGTTCTGAAACTGAGCCTGACGAATTATCAAATGGTTAAATTTTCAGCAAGTATTCACTTATTTTAATTTAACACTATTTTTTTTGCATTTTGCAGAGTTTAAAAGCTACAAATTCATCATTACGGCAAAATAAGCCTATTTTTTACTGCAATCCATCAATTACTACATAAACGAAGATTTCGTTAATCGGAATTTAATTCAATTTATTTGCGTTTTCATTAGAATACTACCGTTTTATCAGCAAGATAGAAGAAAGGGAAAAATATTAATTTAACTTAACATTCAATCTCACACCTCAAACATGGCTATTTTAAAGGGTCAAAAAGACATTAACAGCAACTATACACTCTCTTCAAACTAAATTTTAATCACTTTTATCAATTTCTATATTATATTGGAGTTGAAAAGGTTTCCACTTACAGCTATGAAATCAACATGCCTGATAATACTTTACTATTCATAGCCGAACCCCAATCCGTAACTTCTGTCTTTTCACCCCTAAAAGAAGCAGGATTTCAGGCTGGCCTTGCCGACAACCTTGCCGGAGCCATAAACTTTATTAAAAAATCTAAGCCGTGTCTGATTTTTACCAGACCGATTATGCAAGGATATTCAGCTCAAGCCTTATTAGCTGAAGCTGTTAATATAGAAAATTTTCCACCTGTAGTGATTTTTTCCCGTAACGGATCAGCCGACGAAGCTCAAAAATTCCTTGAGCTTGGAGCTAGAGACTATTGGCTCGAGCCTCTTTCATGGGACAAGATTCAATTAATGCTCCCTGAAAAGCGTCACCCGGACCAGCCTCTTCCAGAAGAAGTCACTTCCAAAGCTCCTTCAGAAGGAACGCAAGGACGCTATCAAGTCATCGGTAACCATCCGGCAATGCTCAGGGTCCTCGGCCTCGCAAAGCAAGTTGCTAAATCAAAAGCGACGGTTCTTATCTCCGGTGAATCTGGAACAGGTAAAGAAATGTTTGCCAGATTCCTGCATCATCATTCAGACAGAAACGACAAAGCCTTTGTCGCCATTAACTGTGCCGCCCTTCCCGAACATCTTCTTGAATCTGAACTTTTCGGGCACGAAAAAGGATCATTCACAGGCGCAATAGGCCGTAAACTAGGTAAATTTGAACTCGCCAGTGGCGGAACCATTCTGCTGGATGAAATAACCGAAATGGAACTAGGCCTTCAAGCTAAGCTTTTACGAGTGTTGCAAGAAGGGGAAATTGACCGCGTTGGCGGAGTTGAAACCGTAAAGGTTGATGTAAGAGTTCTGGCTACGACCAACCGCAATATTGAAGGTGCCGTTAAAGACGGTACGTTCAGGCAGGATTTATTCTACAGACTAAACGTCATCCCGCTAAAATTGCCTGCCCTCGGTCAACGCGGTGACGACATCATGCTGCTCGCACAATTTTTCGTCGAGAAATATTCCAGCGAATACAGCCTACCGCCCCTCGCATTTTCAGGTGAAGCTAAAACTTGGCTCCTTGGATACGAATGGCCCGGAAATGTCCGCGAACTACAGAATCTTATGGAAAGAGCGGTTCTCCTTGCAGGCGCAGGCCCTATCGAGTCCAAACATTTCTTAAATGATCCCGAAGCGTGGATGCCGGATGAACAATTCCAGCCAGCAGATCCATCAGGCGCTCCCCTCTCTCCTGCGGGTTCCGATCCAAATATTGATTCCGCACCGACTAGCGGAACGGCTCCAGTCCCAAATACAAATTTCGATGTGATGCCTATTTCAGAGATGGAAAAACATCTCATCGTAAAAAGTCTCGATAAAACCAGCGGCAACAGAACCAAAGCCGCAGATTTGCTCGGAATATCCGTGCGAACCCTGCGCAACAAACTTAATGAATACAAGAAACAAGGACTTGATTTATAAGGCTTGGTTTGAGGATTGGGCGGTTATTGTTATGCCTCCGGCGGCTTAAAACCTTTTGGGAAAAGGTTTGTTCCACTGTCCGCATCCCTAAGATTAGCTAAAGGCAGCTCACCTAAGGGCTGAGGCTAAGAATTCCAAAACTTTTTAGTTGGGGTGGGCTAGGTTTATAAGATATGAAAGTTGCTGTTTAATAAGAAACGCCCCTTTGATTGCTCAAAGGGGCGTTTTATTTTGGAATTTTTGTGCTTCGTATTTAGAAGAGGCGTGGGGTTTCGCTATTTAGACGTTTGAAGCTTTCGCGTTGGCATTTTGTCCTTTTAGCTCTCAGCCGTAATAACTTCTAAGCCGCCCATATATGGGCGTAGAGCTTCTGGAATTACTATTGAGCCGTCTGCTTGCTGATAGTTTTCAACTACAGCAACGAAAGTACGACCTACCGCTAAACCAGACCCATTAAGAGTATGCACGAATTGTGCTTTCTTAACGCCCTTGGACTTGAACTTAATGTTTGCTCTGCGAGCCTGAAAGTCTCCGCAGTTTGAAACAGATGAGATTTCGCGGTACTGATCCTGACCGGGAAGCCAAACTTCCAGATCGTAAGTTTTCGTTGATCCAAATCCCATATCTCCAGTACAAAGAGTAATTACTCTGTAATGTAGATTGAGTCTCTTAAGGATTTCTTCTGCATGAGAAGTCATCAACTCAAGTTCATCGAAAGATTTATCAGGATGAGCAAAACGTACCATTTCCACTTTATGGAACTGGTGCTGACGAATTAAACCTTTTGTATCTTTACCGTACGATCCAGCTTCAGAACGAAAACATGGAGTAGCGGCGCAATACGCAACTGAAAGCTCAGTTTCATCAAGGACTTCATCTCTATGAAGATTCGTTAGCGGGACTTCTGCTGTTGGAATCAAGAAATATTCTGAATCCTCAAGCTTAAATAAGTCTTCTGCAAACTTAGGTAGCTGTCCTGTTCCATATAATGAATCGCGATTAACAATATATGGTGGAATGATTTCAGTATAGCCGTGCTCTATTGTCTGAATGTCGACCATGAATGAAGTCAACGCTCTTTCAAGCCTTGCACCCCATTTACGCAGAACAGCAAAACGAGCTCCTGTGAGTTTAGCTGCGCGTTCAAAATCAACGCCGCCAAGTTCAACAGCAAGATCCCAATGCTCGCGTGGCTCAAAGTCCATTACAGGCTTCTCGCCCCACACTCTTGTAACAGGATTATCAGCTTCACTTGAGCCGAGTGGTACTGAATCATCCGGAATATTAGGAACAGATACGAGCCAATCATGTTCTGCGGCTTCAATATCTTTTAAATCTTCATCAAGAGCTTTGATCTTACCTGAAAGCTCACCCATACGGGCAATAATTTCATCAGCGCTTCCGCCTTCGCGTTTGATCTTAGCAATATCACCGGACGTGGTGTTTCGTTCGGCCTTCAGCACCTCAACTTCCTGAAGAAGTTCTCTGCGCTGCCCATCAAGCCTTTCAAACTCTTTAACATCCAGCTTTGAATTTCTTTTTTCAAGGCTTTCACGGACTACGTCCAAATTATTACGAACAAATTTTAAATCGAGCATTTAGTTCTCCTCATATAAATCATTGCCCCTGCTGTAACCAATGTCGGCACACTAATAAAGGGGATTTTTAATCAAGTTCTGACAAAAACATTTAAAGATCATCTATTCCCATCAATTTATTGGAGTGAACGCACCAAATATTTACGCAAAGTCCAACAAATAAAAGCAAGGACATCATGCTCCCAAACCAGCATGCGGCAAACACAAAAACAAAGCCGGAAACAAGACCAAATATTTGCAATCCCTTTTTCCAGCCCCACGGAGAAGCAAGCCACATCCGTTCTGTATCAAGGATTTTTTCAACATGTTCAAAAGGGGGTGTCGGATCGGGAAGCTTTCTTAGGGACCCGATAAAACCACCAGCCGCAATCAAAAATATAAATATCGAATGTTCCCATAGTGCCAATAAAAACGCACAAAATGACAACACCTCCAGAATCCAGTTCCAGTGGCCCTGATGGCGCTCCCAATAAAAATCAATACATTTTCTTAATTTCATTGATCTACTTAACACCAATTTAAAAATAAAAAGCCAATCTAAAAACAACCCGCACATAAAATAACAGAAACAGTCTCAATTAAGTATGCCCTATCACTTTCCATAGCAAGTATATGATGATTCCAGTTCCTGACCAGTTACCATTTACTTTTCAATATGTCTTTTGTATGCAATGTATTAGCATAAGGAAAAGAAAAAACAGCCACTTTGTTAAGCATAAACTGGAGATCCTTCAAAGATGCGCTATCTAGTATTACTTATCATCTTAAACTTCCTATTCACAATGCCTGCTGTTGCTGGAACTACAAGCATGTCGTTTACTACGGGCGATCCCCTAAATGACAACAGAACTAAAGCAATGGAAGAACTGCTCACAATATGTTTCGAGCGGATGGGCATAAAAATTGATGTCATGCCGATGCCATCTGAGAGATCTCTTTATAACGCCAATGCGGGCACTCAGGATGGAAACTTTCTGCGCACTGAAGGAATTTCCAAATCATATCCAAATCTTATCAAAGTTCCAGAACCATTCTTCGCGAACACGATTGTAGCATTCTCCCATAATAAAAATATCAAAATTGACGGCTGGAAAAGTTTACTACCTTACCGCGTGGCATGGGTTAAAGGTTGGAAAAATTGTGAACGTGAGCTTAGCACAGCCAAATCAGTTACCCAGGTCAGGAATGAAAAAGCGCTATTTTTATTCTTGGAAAAGAAACGGGCTGATGTAGGTGTTTTTGGGTTGCATACAGGCTCAGTGATGCTCAAAAAATTAAACATAACCTCTGTCTACCCTCTATCTCCTGCAATAGTCGTAAGTAATTTATACCTATACGTTAATAAAAAGCATGCCTCCATGATCCCACAAATAGTCAAAACTATTAAAGAAATGAAACTAGACGGGACATTCGGAAAAGTTATAAATAAATTCAATCCAACGCCTCCAATTAAATAGCTGAAACGGCCCCCTTTCCCTCTTTAAATACTGTTCAAATCAGTATAGAGTTACTAAATGAAAAATATCGTACCCCAAATCGGGAATCTTCTTGTCGCTAAAAAGTGGACGATGGCAACCGCCGAATCTTGCACAGGCGGCCTAGTGTCCGCTACTCTAACAGATTTTTCAGGTAGCTCCGCCTGGTTCTCAGGGGCCGTAGTTGCGTATTCTAATGAGGTTAAAATGTCGCTTCTTCACGTCCCTAAACCTATCATAATGAAACATGGAGCTGTCAGTGAACCTACAGTCAGAGAGATGGCTGAGGGGGTATGCAAGACAGTCGGTGTTGACGTGGGAATATCTTTATCGGGAGTTGCAGGGCCTACGGGCGGTACTCCTGAAAAGCCTGTAGGAACCGTTTGGATGGGCTGGCATGTTGGCGGAACTACATATTCAGAAAAATTTTTATTCTCCGGGGACCGGATGAGCGTAAAGCAGCAGAGCCTGCACACTATATTAGAACGTCTCTTAAACATCCTTCAAAAAAGCTGAATCGGTAACCATCCATGACAAGAATTTGCTCCCTTGTACTGTTATTTGTTTTGATACCATCCATATGTCTCGCTTACACATCCAATAATCTCCACAAACAGCTCGACCTGTATGGGCGCGCTCACGAGAGAGAAATCGGATTCATGGATGAGTTCAAAGAGACTTGGAGAGAAGTTCAAAATGCCACCGGCCCCCTAACAGTGGATGGTGACGTACTTGCTTACTGGCAGGGATACTCCGGTGCGACCATTGACGGTGATGACAAAGACAGTAAAAACTATCTCGCGGTTAAGGCTAGGCTACGCGTGAACTGGGACCCTACTGAAAATGGGCATGTATTCATACAAATGCAAGGTGGACGAGCCGACACCTATAACAATCCAGTAAACCGTGGAATGGTTGCAACCCCTCTGAACTCACTGGCATCAAGAACCACTGCGGGCGGTCAAGTTTCAATTTCAGATGTTTTATACACCCAGCATTTCGGGAAAGACAAATATTACGTAACTCTCGGCTGGTCTGAACCCGAAGCCTTTATTGATGAGAACCGCTTTGCCGGTAGTGGGCAGACTCAGTTCACAAATACAATATTCAATAACGAGCCTATTTTTGATACTATAGATGAAAATCACCCCATTATTGCCTTCGGATTCAGCCCTGCAAAAATATTTAAGATGACTCTTCTAGCACAATCGACTAGCAAATCTGTTCTTGAACGGAGTGAACAGAAACAAGGATTTGAGAACCTTACCGATGATCCTTTTCTGGGCGCTCAGTTTACGTACTCACCTTCCTTCGGAAACTTACCGGGGAACTATCGCATTTTCGGCTGGACAAACACCTACACCCAGCCACGGCTTGATGAAAACGGAGAATCCGCGAACTGGGGATTTGCCTTTAACATGGACCAAAATCTAACCGAAGACTTCGGTGTCTTTGCGAGAGTAGGAAAGGGCAACGGAGCTGTTAACAACATCACCTGGAGTTGGTCAGTCGGCACTAACTGGCAGGGCTGTCTTCCCGGTAGGGATGCGGATGTTTGGGGCGTAGCGGCAGGTGGAGTGCAAGGCAACAAGCACACCACCAACAAGGATATGGAGTTACACTATGAAACCTTCTATGAGATTAAATTAAATACTAATTTCTCCATCGTCCCGGATTTAACTTATGTCTCGAATTCTATGGCAAATAATGGTAACGATGACATTGTGTTCGGAATGTTGAAATTTTTCTTTTCTTTTTCCACACCCTGATCATAACTACCCTAACAGGTTGGGATTACATGCAAAATATACGAACATTTATTGCACATCCAGTTCCAGAAGAATGGAAAAACGTGCTTTTAGAAAATGCTGAACTGCTAAATGAAGGATTACAATCCAAAGTTGCGTGGGTAAAACCTGAGAACATGCATTTCACACTAAAATTCTCTGGCGACATTCCAGAGGACGCAATCCCTCGCATAGACCCCGCGCTTAGGGCAATTCAGTTTAATCCATTTGAAATAAGCACAGGGCCAAGCGGTTACTTTCCTTCTCCTACAAAGCCACGAGTTATCTGGGCCGGCCTTGACTGCGGTTCCAAAGAAATATGCGACAATGCTCTTGCTATTGACAGTGCTCTTGCGTCCTTAGGATTTGCGAAAAACACCAAACCTTATCACGCCCATTTGACCCTCGGCAGAGTGAAAAAGCTGGCAAAAGACAACTGGGCGGCATTATCAGAAAAGATAAGTAATCTGGCTCTTCCAACTACTACCATCAGTGAGTTCGCTCTATACCAAAGCGAGCTGACACCTGCCGGCCCCATTTACACAAAACTTAAAACGTACACGGGCCGTCTGGATTAATTGACGGCATCCCCCCTCTACAAAAGTAAAAGCTCACATATTTAACGTATGTGAGCTTTTTTATGTTTAATGTTCGTCTATATTACGACTTCAGCTTAACATGATAGTAGTTTCTACCGCGCTGAATTTTCATGAGCACATTTCCGTTCAGACGATATCGCAAAAATGAATCGAGAAAATCCTGCTGTGAATTAATCTGACGATTTCCAACCTGATGAATCTTGTCACCGGCCTTAAGGCCTAGTGTCGCAGCGGGACTATTTGATTTCACTTCTGAAACAAGCATTGCACGACCACGGCTATCCCTCTCTGTGGCTATGCCCCATTTGGACCATGCAAAGTTTTTTACCTGCTGAGATTCAAGAGATTCAGGACGCACTTTTACTTTTATTTTCTTATTTCTGTGCAAGACCTCAAGGACAACATCACTACCCCTAGTCTGTGAGCGCAAAATAGAAACGTATCCGTCCTTATCCTCAATCTCTATTCCGTTCATGGAAAGAATAACATCACCCGGAGTAAGTCCAGCTTTCTCAGCCGGCATACCTCGATAAATGTCACTCACAAGCAAACCGGAAACACGGGGAAGGCCGAAATAATTAGCGGAACTTTGATCAAGATCCTGTCCGCTAAGCCCAAGCCATACCGGTGAGACCTTGCCTGAAGCCAAAAGCTCCTTAACTACCCGCTTCGCCCTATTAATAGGAATGGCAAACCCAATCCCTTCCGCACGGGCCTGCATAGCAGTATTGATGCCGATCAGCTCACCCAAAATATTTAATAACGGCCCACCACTATTACCGGGATTAATTGCTGCATCGGTTTGAATAAAATCAGTGAAAGAGCCATCATTAGATTTAACCGTCCGTTTCAAAGCGGACACGACTCCGGTTGTAACGGTGTGCGTGTAACCGAAAGGATTACCAATCGCTATAACGGTTTCCCCGATGTAAATATCAGAGGAATCTCCCATCTTAACCTGCGGCAAACCTCTAGCGCCTTTTATTTTCAAAACAGCCAGATCGAAATCGGCATCAGAGCCAATAATTTCAGCATCAAATTCTTCACCGTTAATCATTCTGACTTTAATTTCACTACCACCCGCCAGCACATGAGCATTGGTAAGTACAAACCCTTTGCTGCCGTTGATAATAACACCCGAACCGGTACTGGTTGAACGAAACTTGCGCTTCTGCATACCGGACCCGCCATCAAAAAACTGCTCGAAAGGATCTCCGCCCCTGAACAATTGCGCAAAAGGGGAAACCCCGCGCTCGACAATTCGAGTAACTGTAATATTAACAACTGCGGGCGAAGTATTCTGCACCGCCCGAACAACAGGAGTAACTCGCAAGTTCTCCCCTCCGGCACTTAGTGCGGGCAAAGCGGACACTGCAAGAACAGCAAAAACACAAAGAAGCTGTGATATATTTCTAATGACTAGATTCATAATTAACTGGGATTAAAGGTTACGGGACATCTCCATCAACCGCGCAATACGCTCTTCTGTCGAAGGATGTGTGCTGAACCATTTTGACATACTCGCACCGCTGAATGGGTTGACGATAAACATATTCTCGGTTGCGGGATTTGCGTCCATAGGAATATTGCGGACTGTTGCATCCAGCTTATAAAGAGCTGAAGCAAGAGCCTTAGGATCACGGGAAATTCTAGCTCCTGTGGAATCAGCCAGATATTCTCTGGAGCGCGAAATTGCCATCTGAATTACAGATGCGGCAATAGGTGCGATAATAGCGAGCGCTATTGCGGCTATCGGGCTTGGACCGTCTTCATCATCACTGCCGAATCCGAAAAGAGTTGCCCACTGCAACATATTTGCAATCATCATAATTGCCCCGGCAAGGACAGCCGCAACGGACTGAATCAAAATGTCACGATTAGCAATATGACCGATTTCATGAGCAATAACTCCGCGCAATTCTTCCGGAGTAAGAATGCGCATAATACCACTTGTGATCGCAACCACCGCATTCTCAGGATTTCGGCCTGTGGCAAAAGCATTAGGAGAATCTTGATCTATTACATAGAGCCTAGGAGCCGGAACGCCAGCATTGGCGGCAAGCTCCTGAACCATCTCAAAAACTTGCGGAGCATCGTTCCGTGAAAGCTGTCTGGCTTTATACATTTTAAGCACAATCTTATCTGAGTACCAATAACTTCCCACATTCATAAACATAGCAATTCCGAAGGCAAGAATAAGCCCTGTGCGTCCGCCCATCATTCCACCGAGAAAAAGAATAATCGCGGTAAGAGAAGCGAGCAGGAAAAATGTTTTAATCTGACTGGTCATAAAATAGATCCCTCACTGATTTTATATAAACATAACCGCCGCATATTTCGTTTTGAAAGTGCAGCAAAATTTCCACAAAAGTAAATACCGCGCTGAAAAACGCGGTATTTAAAAGATATTTATTAATACCAAACCGTCAAGAGCAGAAAACCAATCAAATTATTCTGCCACGATATCCAAAGGAAGCTTAATAATGAAAGCTGTCCCTTCGCCCGCTACACTGGTGCACGAGATCGAACCGCCAAGACGGCTGGTCACTAAGTTGTAAACAATACTCATACCCAGACCGGTTCCACCTCTTCCTCTGCGAGTAGTAAAGAACGGCTCAAATATCTTAGCAACATTTTCACTACTCATTCCTTTACCATCATCACTATAACCCAACTGAACATAATCAGCTGCAACCTCGGCCCGTATGGATATATTCCCAGCCTCAACTCCATCAAACCCGTGTATCAAAGAATTGATTATCAAGTTCGAAAAAATCTGCATAAATGCACCGGGCCATGTGTTTAACACAAGATCATCAGGGCAGAATATATTTATTTTATGCTGCGTTCTTTTGTACTTGGAGCGTAAACTTAGCAATATTTCGTCGAGATAAGCGTGCAAATTAATTTTACGTCTATGCCCGGAAGTCTGGTCAACGGCAACCTGCTTAAAGTTACCTATCAGTTCAGCGGCCCGATGCAAATTGACCATGCTGGACGAAGTTGCCTCTTGAGCAATCGACATGAACTTATCCAAATCAGATTTGCGAAGTTCACCATTGTTAATTTTTCCAACAATCCCATTCAAACGCTCTTCCATATAGCTGATACTTGTTACGCTAATACCAATGGGAGTATTAATTTCATGCGCAACACCGGCAACGAGATCACCTAGCGCAGCCATTTTTTCAGATTGAATCAACTGATTTTGAGCATTTTCCAATCTATCCAGAGACTCCCGCAGCTCACTGGTTCTCTCTTCAACCTTATCTTCAAGTTCCGCATTTAGATCTCGCAATTGATCCTGAACCATTTTGAGTTCGGTAATATCGCGTCCTTCAGCAATCAGATAAAGTATATTCCCCTGTACCCCTAAAGCAGGCTTCAGCGAAAAGTCTATGTACCGAACCTCTCCCTCTGCGGGGCGAGTCGCAATTTGTCTACGAATAGTCTGTCCGTCAGCTGCCCGCCGGATTCCATCCTGAAGCATTGGAATTAAAGCCTTAGGCTCCTGCCACCATGGCCCTTCCCAAAATGGCTTTCCGAGCACTTCCTCACCTTCAACTCTCCAGAGAGCAAGAGCAGCGGCATTAGCCTCAAGAAGGGTCCCATCAATAGAGAGTACACCCATAAATTGCATGGACTGGTCAAACACGCCCTTGAACATTGCTTCGCTTATGGCAAGTTGTTTTTCAGCCTTTTTCAAGGCAGTAATATCATGCCCCTCGAGTATCAAAAAAAGGACTTCTCCTCCCGCATTAAAGACAGGCTTTATGGAAAAATCGACAGTAACTTTATTTCCGGATGTATCAAAATGAGTAGCAACATCATGGCTGATTTCACCATGTGCTGAATTTTTAATAAACTCTTTCAGTCTGGACTGAATAGCCACAGAATGATCCCACCATGGCGTATCCCAACAGTATTCTCCAATAATCTCATCAGCAGCCACATCTACTAAATCAAGTGCGGTCTGATTCACCATCCAAACAACACCCTCAGGGCTAAGAACTCCCACCATCTGAAAACTATTTTTAAAAACTCCTTCAAAAAGTGCCTCAGTCTCTTCAAGCAACTCTCCGGCTTTTCTACTTTGAACTATTGAGTACACTGAAAGGAGTAAAATCACTGCGAGTATAGCCAAAGTTAACATGACCAGCGTTCTATTCTGAGCTTCTACCTCAGCATCAACATCCTCAAGATAAAGCCCTGTCCCGATTATCCAGCCCCAAGGTTCAAACCTTTTAACAAATGAAAGTTTCGCATACTCAGTCCCCGGCTTATCTTTCCACTGCCAATAATATTTCACATAACCTTCGCCATTTTTTTCCGTAATATCTCTCATGTTTTCAAAGAGGCGATTACCTTTCAAGTCTACGAAGTTTTTTAAATCTTTCCCATCGAGCTCGGGTCTATAAGGATGCATAACCATACGGGGTGTATAATCTGTAATCCAGAAATAGTCTTTATTTTGAGGACCGAAGCGCAATGAATACAAAATTTCAGAGCCTCTCTTCTTAGCCTCTTTAGTTGAAATAAGCCCCTCTCGCTCCTGTGCACGGATATGCCCCAGCATGCTAGTTGCAACCTGCGTCATGTAACGCATAGAATCCTTCTTCTGATCTATCATTGCTTCGCGAACTGCCGGCATATGCACAAGAAACAGAACAATACAAAAAAGTATCATAGAAGTAATAGTAGGAATGGCAATCCTGAGCCATACAGGGATCGATTTCCCCGAAGATATACCATTTTTCAAAAGCTCCATTACTTCCTCCAAGCTAAAAACATATCAATATAATTTCAAATTCTATTATGACTCTACACTAAATTCTTGCTCTTATACAAGCAACAAGACAGGCAGAGCATAATGGTTTCTTAGATAAATGTGCCTAAAATAACCCTCCGTAAATATTTTTTTAATACTGTAAAAGAATGACTTCCATCATTTTAAATGATAAATATAATAGCTTAGTTTAGTAAATAATCGAAATATTTTAATTTTCCCCGCGGAGTCCCTATATGCCTGAATCTCAAAATAGCCCTACTGAAATCGGTGTCATTACCGGCTTAACAGGAGAAGCTTACGCAGAATCTGATTCAGGTTCTCGCGTTCTTGAACCAGGTAGCCCTATATTCCAAGGGGAGCATTTAGTCACAGGCCCTGAAGGCAACATCGAGGTAAGATTCATCGATGACACGCTGCTATCTCAGGGTGGCAATTCCCGCATCACTCTTGACGACTACGTTTATGATACAACCGACACCTCGGCATCTGAGCTTCTGCTAGATATTACAGAAGGAACATTTCGCGTAGTTACAGGTAAAATAGCCGAACAAAACCCTGAAAGATTTAAAGTTGGATCCCCGCTTGCCACCATCGGTATTCGCGGCACAATTACCGTCCATGAAGTCAAGCCCGGCGGCATTGAAAAGCACGGGGTCGAAGAAATTCACAGCGGTAAAGCTCTCATAGTTCAAAGTAATATTGATGGCGCAATTCGCCAGATAGCAAATCCGCTCGGTATGGTTGACGTATCGCCATCCGGATCACTTAGCCCTGTTCGTCCTATTTCCCCTCAGGAGTTAAGCTCCTTCCGAGAAATAGCTCCTGCCAACATCAGAGAAGAACAGGAAATCATCCAAGAGCGCCAAGAAGAAGATGAAGACTCCCCCGATGAAGATCAGGACGACGCACCACAAGAAGGTGATGGCGAAGGCGAAGGTGAAGCCCTCCCTGAAGATGTAGCACCCGGTGGTGGAGAACCAGAAGGCGGCGAAAGTGGCCTGCAAGGCGCACAAGGAGTGATGCCCGGACAAGTCGGTGAACCTCCAGTTGGGCCACCTGTAGGAGTTGGACCAGAAAATGGGAGAGGCGGACCAGAGTTCGCTCCACCACCAGAATCTCCTATTGATGAGCCTCCACCAAGACCTGACGATCCTCCGTTAGATCCTGATCCAGATCCGGAGCCAGAGACTGTAATATTCACTATCGATGACGATGACGATGACGATAGTGCTGGCGATGATGACATCACATACAACACCATCACTGGAACCTCTGAGTCAGATAACCTCACAGGAACTTCCGGTGCAGACAAAATGCTCGGACTCGGCGCAAGTGATAAACTTTACGGCGAAGAAGGTGACGACTCCCTTAGTGGGGGAGATGGCGACGACCTCCTGAGTGGTGGATCCGGAGCTGACACCCTTACAGGTGATGCCGGAAAAGATACCCTCACAGGTGATGACGGGAACGATAGTCTATATGGTGGAACAGATGATGACATACTTTACGGTAAAGACGGCAACGACGCGTTATACGGTGAAGACGGAGCGGACACTCTAAACGGCGGACTCGGAGATGACACGCTCGACGGTGGAACTTCCGGCACAGACATAGATTTCGCATCCTACTCAGACGCAACAGCAAGCGTGACCGTAAACCTTGCTACGAATACCGCAACAGGCGCAGACGGCAACGATGTCCTAAACAACATAGAAGGCATCATCGGCTCCAATTCTGATGACAACCTCACGGGTGACGGCAACGCCAACTGGTTTGAAGGCTTAAACGGAAACGACACCATTGATGGTGGTGATGGTTCTGACTGGATACAGTACGAAAATGCTTCCTGCGATATCCAAGTAACGCTCAGTGACGCTGGAGGTACAGCCACTGGTGCGGCAGGAACAGACATACTTTCCAATATTGAAAATGTTATCGGGTCAAGCTACAATGATATTATTATCGGTTCTGCCTCTCAGGCCAACACACTTATGGGTGGAAGCGGGAACGACACTATTACGGGTTTGGGCGGAAGCAACTCAATCGCGGGTGGTAGCGGTACAGATACAATTTCTTTTGCAGACCCCAGCGCAAGCGTAGGGGTAAGCGTTAGTGTAGATGTTGCCGTAGGAGCTGGCTCAGCAACCCATGATGGTGGCGTTGACACTTTTTCCGGCATCGAAAGTTTCATAGGTACTGCTTACAATGATACATTCACAGGAAGCGATGGGGCCGAAACCTTTTTCGGGGGCGACGGGAACAATACGATTTATGGGGGCGACGGAACAGACACAATTTCTTTTGCAGATCCCGACGCAACAGTAGGAGTAAGCCTTAGTGTGGATGTGGCAGAAGGAGCCGGCTCGGCTACCCATGATGGTGGAGTTGACACATTTACCGGCATCGAAAGCTTCATAGGCTCTGATTTAGGAGACACATTCACAGGTAGCACTGGTAATGAAACTTTCAGCGGGGGAAAAGGAATTAACACCATCACTGGTGGAGGCGGGAACGACACTGTTTCATACGCTGATGCCGCCGCAGGGATTGTTGTCGGCTTGGGAGATGGGGTAGGAGAACATGATGGCTACACAGATGTACTCTCAGACATAGATAATGTTTACGGTTCAACTAAAGATGATACCATTGACGGAGATGGCCAAGCCAACTCAATAAGTGGTAACAGTGGAAATGACATCCTTGACGGTGGACTCGGCGACGACTTCCTTTATGGTAACGGTGGTGACGACACCATTTTAGCAGGAGAAGGAGGCGACTCCATAGATGGTGGATCTGGAACAGATACGCTTTCATTTGCTTCTGCTGCTGAAGCAATAACCCTCACCTTCGCTTCCTCTGGATCAGGAAATGCAACTCACGGTTCGGTCATAGGAAGATATGAAAATTTTATCAGCATTGAAAAAATAATCGGATCAAACAACGGTGACTCACTCACAGGGAGCACCGGAAACGAACATTTCGAAGTTGGGCAAGGCGAAAACTCCATTATTGGTGGCGAAGGAACAGACACGCTCTCTTATATACACTCGTTAACCCCTGTAACCATCAATGGTACAGCTGGGGCGAATGGCACAGATGGCACAGTTGTTCACGACGGAGTCACCGATACATTTTCAGGTTTTGAAGTCTTCGAAGGCTCTGCCGGCGCAGACATGATAACGGGTGGAACTGGTGCTGAAACTTTTATCGGAACCATGGGGAATGACACTTACGTTGGCGGGGGGGGAGATGACGTCTTGAGTTACGCTTCACTTGGTGAACTTTTGACAATCAATATGCAGGACGGCACAGTCGACCTTTCTGGAGGATCCCCATTCCATGATGTTTTCTCAAGCATAGACTACGTCATAGGTTCATCTGTAGCTGATAATTTTGGCGGCAAAACTTCCGGAGCTGAGACAATTCAAGGAGGCGGTGGTAACGACACTATGGTCCTTTATGACACAACAAATTCAGTCCTCGTGTACAGTTCTAAAAGTGACGGAGGCGACACAATAACAAATTTCAACTCCGCCGAAGATGACTTTAAATTCAGCGGTGATGACTTTAGCAGCTCAGCTGGATTCAAGACCATTTCAGAAACATACGATGGAACCAATGGCTCTTCTGAAGACACCAGTGCTTATTTCGTATTTGATAATGTCGGTAAGGCTCTATGGTATGATTCCAACGGGACTGAAGATGGTGGAAACACTCTTATTGCAACCATTGACTCTGGTGATGATGTTACTCTCTCTGACATCACATTCTAAAAGCAATTATAGTACCCCAGTCGCATACAAACTAAAGAAAAGCCCCCTTAGATTATAAATCTAAGGGGGCTAAAAAATTACCAATCACATAACATCTAATCGAAGCCATCATCCATGTACTGGCTTTCAATCATATTCTTACAATTAACGATTTCAGCCTTTATATTCCTAAGCTCGATCAATAAATTTCTCTGCTTGTCGATAGCTGAATCGAGTCTATTTCTAAGTCCGACTTCTTCAATCTGAAAGGCCTTAAGCTGATCTGTATGCCAAGAAGTGATCATGTTGTTGATAATCAGCGCAAGAATCATAATTCCGCCGGAAAGAACAAGAAATAAGATCATATCTCATCCCTCATATCGGTAAGCTCTTCCTTAAGTTCTTCAAGATGTTCACGTTCAAGAGCAATATCTTCTTGAATCTGCCTTGTTCCAATCACAAGCCTCTTAACACGGAATTCAACCTGATCACGAAAGTTATCAAGCTGCATTCTGCGTCTGGATATATGTCCGCTCACATTCATAAAGCGTCCATAAATAATCATGAAGATTATAAATCCTAAGACAAGTACTGAAATCGAATACATCTATAAAAATCCTGACTTTTAAAAATCGTATAAAAACTAACGAAGCTCAAACACAAAGTTACTTTTTTTTAAGTACCTGCTTTCTTAAGCAACTTTTTAAGCTGAACATCATCAGCAAAAACAGTTAAAGCTTCACCGATGATAGTACGTGCATCATCACTCAAGCCTACTTTAAGAAATATTGCTGCAATGTTCCGGGCCACAGCAGGAGAGGCTTTATGAATATCTCCATCAATATTAATGGCTCTTTTGAATGACTGAGCACACTTAGCATACTCTTTACCATCAGTATAAGCCAATCCTATATTATAATATAAGCCAGCTTCTTTGGGAGCCACTCGAAGGGCTTCCTGGTAATTAGAGACTGCATTTTCCCACTTCCCCTGCTTGCGCATAGCAATCCCAAGACGGTTATAGGTCTCAAGATCTTCCGAACTAAGACTAGCTGATTTAACCGATAGAAGTTTGGTATAATACTTTTCAGCCATCGAAGGAGATACATCAAATAACGATTCCGCGATCCCACTCATAACTTGAGAAAGATAGCTATGAGCTTCTTTAACAGCACACTTGCATGCCTGATCAAAGAAAACTTCTGCGTCTTCGAGTTCCTCGCGATCAAGATGGACGCGCCCTATCTCACATTTGCGCTCAGTATTTAAAGGGCTGATTCGATCAAGCTTCTTTAGGTAAACCAGATACTGCTCGTCGTCATTCTCTTTATAAAACGCAGCTAGCTTCTTGATAGGCTCCATGAAAACAGTAGACTGCTCATGCGCCTGCATAAAGGACTTAAGGGCTTCATCTCTGCGCCCAAGTCCGCTGAGGGCGTCGCCGATCAACATCAAAGCAGCAGGACTTCCTGGCTTCATTTCCAAGATTTTGTCACCAACAAGCATCACTTTTTCAAGGTCTCCCTTGCGGAGTAACTCCTTACCAACCTGCACAAGCTGATTCAGCTTGCCCTGCGGTTTGATAGTAAAAGCCAGCTTCTGAACTAAGCTGTCGACTGAAACAGGCTTGGTAATAATATTACTTGCGCCAATCTCATGTAAAAGAATGAGCTCTTCTTTACTTATCTCACCAGTTAAAACGACCATTTTTACATCAGGAAAAAGTCTTCTGATATTCAGGACAAAATCAGCAGAAGGTTTACCTTTTAGCAACCTTTCCACAAAGACTATCACAGAACCGCCTTCATCCACTTTTTCTTTAATCTCCCGCATAGCAGGAGCCTGCTCCTGAAAAGCCGACAAGCAGTCTCGCCGAATTGCCAGAATTTTGTATAAAGTCCCTCGAAGGAGCTTATAAAAACCGGGTTCATCGCTTAAAAGAACTATATAACCTGAACGTGCTTCAAAATATTCACGAACAATCTTATCGTAACGAGTTTCCACAAAACCCTCTCTTTCTTATCTAAACACTCACATTTACTATCAGCATCATTAATTATCAGCTCTCTGCAAGCTAAGCGAGCACTGTCCACCGTATAGGCCACAATAGATTCTATACCATTAAGGCTAGGTTCGCACGAAACGAGCGGGATGCACAAGTGCTACTTTCTTGATTTTAGAGGTAAAAATAAATTAAACCTATTACCTGTGTACAAATATTTAAACAGAATCGGACGAGTGAAATCTGCATAGATCAATAAGATAGAATAAAACCATCCCCACCAAATGAACCGGAAGGAATAATTCCCAGAGAACCAAGTATTTCTTTGAGCAACGGCTCATCTTTTTCAGGGCCCTCTATGAATGGTACATCGCCTTCAATATTACATAGAGCCTTCAAAACAGTCACGCTGTCTTCAAATCCACCGAGTCTATCTACAAGACCAAGCTCTTTTGCCTCACGGCCGGACATAGCCCTACCGTCAGCAATTTTTTCGACATCTTTATGGTCAAGTTTACGGGCCGCGGCAACGTCATCTACAAACATGTTATGCATGTCCATAATTAAGTGCTGAAGATACTTGCGCTGCTCTTCTGTCAGCTCAGAATACGGTGATCCTGCGCCCTTCAGATTTCCGCTCGTAATAATGATCGGTTTAATGCCAATTTTATCCATGAGCTGTTTAAAACTTGCGTACTCAGCTTTAACCCCGATACTGCCGGTGATTGATCCAGAGTTGGCAATAATCTGAGTAGCCGGAGCCGCAGCGTAATAGCCTCCTGAAGCCGCAACAGTTCCAAACGAGGCAACGATAGGCTTAACTTCCGCAAACCGCTTTACCGCAAGGTATAGTTCTTGTGACGGTGCAATGGTGCCGCCAGGAGAGTTAATCCTTAAAAGAACGCCCTTAACTGATTTATCTCTACGCAATTCTCGTAAAAACTTCACCGTGGGCAAAGAGTCTGTAATAGTTCCCTGTATATTAACTACACCGATCATATCGGATCCCAGCATGCGGTCTGCTTTTCCATTAAAAAAGGCTGTGATCCCCCATAGGAGGACCACAGCCATTAAAAGCAGGCTGAACCCGAATAAAAACGGATGCCTTACAGAGAAACTATGCCTAGGATTCGTCATCCTCAGACTCAGCAGCTTTCGCTTCGGTTGCATCTACAAGCTTCTGCCTGAGGAGTTCACCCAAAGTGTTGCCGGAATCAGCAGGACCAGAACGGAATTCTTTTGGCTTATGCTTTTCGCCATCTTCTTTCAGCTGTTTGATGGACAGACCTAGTCTGCGTTCATCAGCGCTAACGTGGATAACTTTAGCCTGAATGGTAACGCCTTCTTTAAACATCTCAGAAGGATTCTTGATCTTCTTATGAGAGATTTCAGAAACGTGAACCAAACCTTCAATACCTTCTTCAACCTCAACAAAGAGACCGAAGTCAGTGATATTGGTGATAAGTCCTTCAAGGGTACAGCCGACTGGGTACTTAGAAGGTACCTGAGACCATGGGTCATCGGAGAGCTGCTTTACGCCGAGGGTGAACTTTTCGTTTTCTTTATCAACAGTGAGGACTTTCGCCTGAACGGCATCGCCAACACTGTAAACTTCTGAAGGGTGACGTACTTTTCTTGTCCAGGAGATATCAGAAACGTGAATGAGTCCGTCAATACCGTCTTCGATACCGATGAATACACCAAATTCAGTGATATTCTTGATCTGACCTTCGAGAACTGTTCCTTCAGGGAACTTCTCTGCAACAACATCCCAAGGATTAGGCTTAACTTGCTTCATACCAAGAGAGATGCGTTTCTTGTCAGGATCAACACCCAAAACAATAACGTCAACTTCGTCACCAACACGAACCATCTGTGAAGGATGACGGAGTTTGCGGGTCCAGGACATTTCAGAGATATGAACAAGTCCTTCAACTCCAGCTTCAAGCTCAACGAAAGCACCGTAATCAGCTAGGTTAGTAACCTTGCCAGAGAACTTGGAACCTTCAGGGTACTTGCCGGAGATGTCTTCCCATGGATCAGGAACGAGCTGTTTGAGTCCGAGAGAGACTTTCTGTCCTTCCTGGTCAAAATTCAGTACTTTAAGCTCAAGTTCATCACCAAGTGCGACCATTTCTTTAGGATGCTTAATACGCTTCCAAGACATGTCGGTAATATGGAGAAGTCCGTCAAGACCGCCGAGATCGATAAACACACCGTATTCAGTGATGTTCTTAACCTTACCGATAATAGTCTGCTCTTCTTCAAGAGTTTCGAGCAACTTGGAACGCATTTCATTACGCTGTTCTTCGAGAAGAACACGTCTTGAAACGATTACGTTGCTACGACGGCGGTTGATCTTAAGGATCTTAAATTCGTATGTCTGATCTACCAGTGCGTCCATATCTGGAACGGGGCGGAGATCAACGTGTGAGCCAGGTAGGAATGCTTCAACACCGTCGAGATCGACTGTGTAACCACCTTTAATACGGCGTACGATTCTACCTTCAACAATGCCTTCGCTTTCCTGCATTTCTTCGAGTTTGTCGAAGAGCTGCATACGTTTGGCTTTGTCACGGGAAAGATGGATAGTGCCTTCGTTTTCGTTTTTGTTTGAAACATAAACGTCAACTTTGTCACCGACCTTTACGGTCATTTCGCCATCTACATCCAAAAATTCGGAAGCAGCAATCTGTCCTTCAGATTTGAAGTTAACATCAATAAGAACGAAGTCCTTATCAACCTTAACAACTTCACCTAGTACAATACTACCTTCGTCCAAGTTTCCGAAATCGGCATTTAGATAATCTTCAAGGGCAGCCTCGAAGTCCATATCCATTTCCATTTCAGAGTTCATTTCATTATTTTCCATAAGTTACCTCCAACAACAATGTCCCCGGACAATTTTTGGCATATTTTATAATGGGGAAGTACATTGAAATCAATTTGAGCATGCGTTCCGAGGCAGCCGATACACAAATTAACCATTGACAATGAAGTCATACTTCATCCCTATGCCCTGAAAGTGAACCTCAAGTTTCGAGTCCAATTATCAACAACGTTTTGTTCGCTGCTGGCAACTATTACAGACTTTTCCTCTTGAGATTAAGAGAACTGCTTCTATCTTAAAATTTAATATATGTAAACCAAATTTAGGGTTTGTTCAAATTCAAAATAGGAATAGTTGAGCCCAAAAACTCTTCTACAAAGCAACCTTGCCATAAATTATATTTCAAATGTTACCTGCAATATTTTTAACCAGCTTCTTTATCAGTATATATTAATCAAACCTTTTTTCAATTCAATTTGACAAGTGCGATAATATTAGAAAAAATCTACAATTAAGAGATCTACACTATGAAATAATGAGTTAGATTTTAAACGATTGAAGAGGTAATATGGAAATAGGTTCTGCAGTTGGCTTAAAGTAAACTCATCTGTGTACAAAATACTCGGCTATACCGAAACGGAGCTTATGTCCAAGACATTTCAGGACAGAACTCATCCGGATTTGATGAGGATCTGGGCCACGTGCAGCAGAAGCTCAATGGCTACATCAATGCCCACCAGATGGAAAATGAAGATAAGAAGTTTTTCCATACTTACCAGAACAAAAAAAAGGCCGGAATAATTCCGGCCTTTTTTACTCATCAAGCTAAATACACTTTACACCAGAGAATAGTTATCCAAGCAGTCATGCTTAACATTTATGCCCTGAGTAATAAAAATCACTGATTCCGCGATATTAGTCGCTTGGTCAGCCACTCTCTCAAGATGATTAGAAGCCATAATTAAATGAACGCCCCTTTCTACAAGCCGCGTTTCATGAACCATATCTTCAATCAATCCCTTTAAAATTCTCACATTCAAACTATCGGCACTATTATCCATGCCGCAAACTTTTCCAGCAAGAACAGGGTCTTCATCCGCGAAAGACTTTACGGCTTGAGCCACCATTTCGTTCGCAATCTCAGTCATCTGCTCAAGCTTTTTATTATAAGGTAAAGCAGGTCTTGTACTCAAAAATACGGCGCGCTGAGCTAAATTAACAGCTTCATCTCCGATTCTTTCAAGATTACTGCTTATACGCATGGCTCCAACAATGAACCGTAAGTCTCTTGCCATAGGCTGATCCAAAGCCAATAGACCGATATTAAATTTATCAAGCTCACATTCGAGCTCGTTAATTTTTATATCATTCATTATGACTTCTTCTGCCAGTTCCACATTATTCTCAAGAAGAGCTTTTACCGCATTATGAAGTGCGGCCTCAGCCATGCTCGACATGCGTAGAATCTGAACTTTCAAATCGTCCATCTTTTTGGTGAAATGTCCACGCTGCTCCATACTATATCTCCTCACACTGACTTTAAGTTCAAAAACGGACATAATTTGCCCGACGATATGTGACCTTTAGATCTCCGCCACACTTACGGGATCCGGCAAATAATCTTATCTATTTAACCGAAACGTCCGGTGATATAATCCTCAGTCTGCTTGTTCTTGGGCTTGGTGAACATTGTCTCAGTGTTGCCGGTTTCAATAAGGCGGCCCATATAAAAGAAAGCCGTTCGATCTGAAACCCTCGCAGCCTGCTGCATGCTGTGGGTAACAATAATTATCGTAAACTTCTTCTTCAATTCATGAATCAAATCTTCAATCTTTTGAGTCGCAATAGGATCCAGAGCCGAAGCAGGTTCATCCATCAGCAAAATTTCAGGTTCGACAGCCAAAGCCCTTGCAATACAAAGCCTCTGCTGCTGACCGCCGGAAAGACCAAGTGCTGAAGCATGAAGCCTATCCTTGACCTCATCCCAGAGCGCACTGCCCTTTAAACTCTCTTCCACCTTTACAGCCAGATACTCTTTATCCTTAATGCCGTTGACGCGAAGTCCATAAGCAACATTTTCGAATATGGATTTCGGGAAAGGATTTGGTTTCTGAAAAACCATTCCCACACGACGTCGCAAAGTAACAACATCAAGCCCCTGAGCATATATATCTTCATTATCAAGGGTAAGATCACCCTCGACTTTAGTGCCGGGAATAAGATCATTCATTCTATTTAGACAGCGTAAGAAAGTACTTTTACCACAGCCGGAAGGCCCGATAAGCGCGGTAACTCTATTCTCCGCAAAATCCATGGAGATCCCTTCAAGAGCTTTGAAGTCTCCATAGTAAAAATCAAGATTTCTGGAAGCGATTTTAACAGCTTGCCCCATTGGACACTCTCCATAAGGATTTACATAATCTCGCGCGTTTTTTTGAAACCCAATCAAGAACATCATGAAAAGGTTTCACTGTACTGGCCAAATGTGAATCTTATGTGACAGCGCGATAAGAAGTAACTATCCGTCATGAGTTACAGCCCAATGACTCATTTGTTACATTTCAGTTACGCAGATATTATGGAGAAGCTATGGAGAGAAAAGAAAGAAGAAAAGCAGAAGAAATAAGAATGAATAACAAAGGAAGAATGCCTAGGGCCTGCTAAGTGCTAAGCAAGCCTCAAAGCTCTTAAGCTAAAGCTTTATTTTAAGCTCTACACCGTCAGCAGTTTTTTTAATTTCAGGGGCAATTCGGGCCGCGACGCCACTCTTATTGATGTACAAAACCAGTCTCAATCTATCAGCCTGTTCACCGAGAACTATTTTTTCAACGGAGCAATTATCCAGACGATAAATTGATTTCGCAAAATTTTCCCACTGCCCGCGGACATCTATAACCAACTTTCTGGGACTGCTGACATTAAACCAAGTAACCCTGTCCGCTTGCTTAGAAAGAGATAGCTTTAAAGTAACGTATTCGTCAGTGCATTTAACGCTAAGAGCGCGAACCTTCCCGATTACACTTTTGGCTTTAACTACCTTTTCAGGGCTTTCAGTAACAGCTATCGCCGCAACTTTTTTTACTTCTGAGACTTTCACGACCTGTGAACTTCCTGCACCGGAAACAGCAGGACTCACGGCAGCAACATCTTCAACCTGGATATCTTCTTCAGCAATCTTGGCAACAACAGGAACATTACCAGCATTATCATTTACAGCATCTACGCCGGAAGAAACCTCTGTACTAGTAGAATTAGACCCTTCAGCAATCACAACGTCCTCTTCTGAAGAAGATAGAGGTAGAACAATATTACTCACTGGCTTTCGAACCACGGAACTTGAGGTTTCGTTTGTGGTAGAACTAAATTCAGCAATATAAGAATCAAAGGTTCCCATATAGTACAAAGCAGAAGCTGCTGAGCTGAGTATAACCATAAATATCAGAAATATAGTAAGAGAGCGTAAAGACATCATTATCCTTTTAAGTTTCAATGCTTAATTTAATTACCGAAATGCAATGTATGAAATTTTTGCACTGAAAGCAAAGCTAAACACCATGCAATCTTGACTAGCACAGGGATTCAGGGTTCAATCACGGTGTGAATAAAACTCCCTACCATATCCGACTACTATGTACTGTTGTAATACTTTTACTGCTTACTCCTCTTCTGCTGGGCGCAGACAGCGGGTGCGGAGCTGCCACCCCGTATAATCATGTGCTTGTCATCAGCGATGTACATTTCGATCCCTTTGATGATCCCACAATTTTTAATGATCTAGTAAATGCTAATGCAGCAGATTGGAATGCGATATTTGCGAAATCCACAGCCACAGACCTGCCGGGATATGGATCAGAAACCAACTATCCGCTATTATCAAAAGCTCTGAACTCAGCGGCATCTATGCAAAAGAATCCTTCGCTGATCATCTTACCAGGGGATATTCTGCGACACCACTTCGCCTCAACCTTTAATGAGTTATTCGGAGCAGGGGTTACTTCCAGCGACCGCAATGGATTTATTCTCAAGACATTAAAATTTTTCATTCTGCAAGTGCAAGAACATTATCCAAACACCCCAGTACTGTTTACCCTTGGCAATAACGACTCATATCAGGGAAATTACCTACTCGATGCGGGAGGGGAATTTCTCTCGGAAACAGCTGACATGTTCTACACTGATTTCCTCAAATCTCAGGCTGATTCCAGTGCATATTCTACCACCTACAAAGCGGGAGGATATTACACAGCTACTTTTGGAAGAGACGACATTATATTCATCAACCTCACTTCCATACTTTTTTCTAAGAATCGTCCCACCCCAGTACTCGGAGATGCAGCCTATACACAGCTCGACTGGCTAGAGTCACAGCTCCTTGCGGCTAGACAAGCTGGGAAAAGAGCCTTCATCGTAACTCATATTCCCCCAGGAACGGATGTTTACGGCACAGTAAAGCAGTATATGAAATCAAGCGGAGCAATATCTGACGTAGCCCCAATGTGGCACGCGGATTACCAAACCCGCTTCATGAGTATAGCTGACACCTATGAAGATGTGCTCGAAGTCGCCTTCAGCGGCCACACACACCTTGATGAGTTCAGGCTTATATTTGATGCAGCACGTACCCGCAATGGGGACCCAATACTGACCTGCCAATCCATAAGTCCTATATTCTACAATAATCCCGGATATAAACTGTTCACGCTAAATGCTACAAATTGGGAACTTATAGACTATAAGGCCTACACGCTTGATCTTACGGATCAAAATGCTGATTTTAAAATAGCATATAGCTTCCAAGATCAATATGTAGTAGGCGCACCAACCTCAAAAGGTATGACAGATCTATTTACAAGCTTTGGAGTCAGCTCATCGGCAAAAGACGATTACATAGCCAACTATTACTCAGACAGCGAGCATAACGCTATAAATGACACAAACTGGCCTTCATACCGTATGAGCGCAGGCTACATTCGCCCAGCTCTATACAAAGCGGCCGTTAATGCGAGCATACCTTAATTAGGTTTGGTAAATTTTATAAAATAGCTATTCATCTTCACCCTTCATAGGATGAACTCCCCAAATACTTGTGGCATAATCCATGATAGCTCTATCACTTGAAAAATGGCCTGATCCGGCAGTGTTTAAAATAGACTTTTTAATCCATTCTTTACGGTCAAGCCAAACTTTTTCAAGCGCGTCCTGTTCATCAATATACGCCCTATAGTCAGCCAAAGTCATATATTGATCGCCACCTTCAAACAGAGAATCCAGAATAGGAGCGAAAAGCCCGCGATCACCCTCTGAGAAAGTGCCATCACCAAGCAAATGCAGGACCTCTGCCAGCTCTTGATCTCCAGCTACAACATCACCCGGAGAATAGCCGTCGCGTTTACTTCTTTCAACTTCATCGGCATCCATACCAAATATAAAGATATTCTCCCGACCTACTTCTTCCATAATCTCAATATTCGCACCGTCCAAAGTTCCGATGGTCAAAGCACCATTAAGCGCAAATTTCATATTACCGGTTCCAGATGCTTCAGTTCCTGCCAGTGATATCTGTTCTGAAACATCAGTAGCAGGAATAATAAATTCAGCTTGTGAAACACGATAGTTCGGCAAAAATGCAATACGAAGTTTATGGTTAACGGAGCTATCCGAATTAATCACAGCCCCGACCGAATTAATTAAACGAATAATTCTTTTTGCAAGAAAGTATCCGGGCGCGGCCTTACCTGCAAAAATCTTAAGACGCGGAACAGCAACACTTGAAGGGTCTTTCTTGAGTCGGCAATACAAAGTAATTGCGTGCAATACATTAAGCACTTGTCTCTTATACTCATGAATTCTCTTAACCTGAACATCATACATCCAGTCAGCGGGGAGATACAGCCCGTACTCTTTACGAGCATACTCAACCAACCTTTTCTTCGCCTGCAAGCGACAATCATACCATTTATCCTGAAACGAACTGTCTTCCGCCAGCGATTCAAGTTTGCGAAGCTGAGACAAATCTGTAACCCAATCCGGACCAATTTTATCTGTGATCAACTCAGAAAGAGGAATGTTGCATTGCTTGAGCCATCTGCGCGGAGTAATTCCGTTCGTCACTGAAGTGAATCTATTCGGGAACATCTCTACGAAATCGTAAAAAATATTCTTCTTGATAAGCTCACCGTGCAATGTGGACACACCATTAACAGTGAAACTTCCTACAACTGCGAGCCACGCCATACGGACCTGAGGATATTCTCCTTCCTCAATAATAGACATACGCGCCAACCTGTCACCATCACCGGGGAAACGGCTTTCAACATCATCCAGAAAGCGCCTATTAATTTCAAAAATGATTGATACATGACGCGGAAGAACCTTACGCATCATTTCAAGCGACCATTTTTCGAGAGCTTCAGGCATTACGGTATGATTCGTATAAGCTAAAGTCCGTCGGCAAATTCTCCATGCATGATCCCAATTGAGCATATGCTCATCAATCAGTATTCTCATCAGCTCTGGAATTGCGATTGCAGGATGCGTTTCATTCAGATGAACCACAGCCCTGTTCGGCAGTTCTGAAAAATCGAGTTTTAATTTTTTAAATCTACGAAGCATATCCTGAATTGTCGCAGATACGAAAAAATACTGCTGCACAAGTCTAAGCTCGCGCCCTTCACTGAGCCTATCACTGGGATAAAGTACTTTGGAGATGGTTTCGGTTTTAACAGCATCTTCCATTGAGCGGATATAATCGCCACTATTAAATAAATCGAGGTTGAACCGCCTTGCAGGCTGAGCCTCCCAGAGCCTCATATTAATGACATTTCCATTTTTATAGCCGGGAATCAGCATATCCACGGGCATAGCCATTACTTTCGCACTATCAGCCCAGCGGTGCCTTATAGATCCATCGTCATGGGTGTACTGTTCTTCTTTACCGTAAAGCCCGATGGTAAATACAAACCCCCTTCTGCGGAATTCCCATGGATTCCCGACATGGAGCCAATCATCCGGCAGCTCAACCTGTTCTCCATTTTCAATAGCCTGCTTAAAAATACCGTATTCATAACGTATCCCGTAACCATATCCGGAAATCCCAAGCGTAGCCATTGAATCGAGGAAACATGAAGCTAACCTGCCTAAGCCGCCATTGCCTAGCCCGGCATCAGCTTCGGCACTTTCTACCTCTTCTAATGTGACACCAAACGTATCGAGGGCCTCTGCGGTCTCTTTCTCAACACCAAGGTTTATGGCGTTGCTTGTAAGCGATTTACCAACCAGAAATTCGAGTGAAAGATAGTAAACACTTTTTGCACTGCTGTTATAGTAAGATCTCTGCGTTCGTATCCAGTTACCTACCAGCCTATCACGCAAGGAATAAGCTAAAGATTGATAAAGTGAATGTTTATCTGTCCTTCCATAATCTCTGCCAAGATCTGAAAGATGATGTTGGCAAATACTTTCAACCAATGATTCGGGATTAAGCTCTCCCATATTCTTTAAAACTTTATCAAAGTCTTTTGTAGGCATGATGCAACCTCGCCAGTTTCAATGTATTCTATCCCAAGCAACTTATTTTACTTAAAATCACACTATAAACTTGCATATCATAAGCCGAATTAATTTTCCAAACAAACCTCATTTGATTCTGCACTTTTTTAACATTCCACTTCACCTTTATATCCATGTGATGTTACAAATGTAGTCTATAAAAAACTAATAAGTCTTCAACATCATACTTTTAATGAAGCAACTCAAATCTGAATTGTTACACAGAGCAGAAGCAAAACAAACAGTGGGGAGGTAAAATGGAAGACAATTTAAAGGCAGCTCTAGAAATTGTTAAAGCTCAAGCAAGTGTGCGGACTATGACAGAAGACGAGATAACCTCTATGGTTCGAACTCTTTCAGCCGGAATAAAAACAATAAGTGAAGGATTGCTGGAAGATTCCCCTGTAAAGCAGATTGCACCGGTCGACCCTAAAAAAGCTATCAGAGAAAAAACCATTATTTGCCTTGAATCAGGAAAACCTTTTAAAGTTATTACCAAACGGCATCTCGCTAAGTTCGATATAACCCCTGAAGAATATCGGGAAAAGTGGGGCTACGCAAAAAAAACACCGCTGGTATGTAAATCTCTTCAGCGCGAACGCCGCAAGAAAATGAAAGAAATGAAGTTATGGGAAAAGCGTAAAAAGCAGGAAGATTAGAACTTACAAAGAGCTGCAATTGTAAAAGCCCGGAATTGCACCTGCTTAAACAGGACAATTCCGGGCTTTATTATGAAATTTTCTCACAGACTTAAAGTGACCAAACTACCATTCATCTGACGGAGGCTGGTAATAGTATTCAACCCTGCGATTAAGAGCTCTGTTTCGATTCGATGTATTAGGAACCAAAGGTTTCGTGCCCGCATATCCTACAGCTTTAACTCTGGTTGGAGAAACGCCGGATTTTTCCAAAATATATCGTAGACAGGATGCTGCCCGGGCCGCAGAAAGTTCCCAATTAGATGCATAGACATTATTCTTTGTTGCCCGGTCATCGGTATGCCCTCTGACAACAAGATTAAAATTTTTAGTCTTCATTAAGTTCGATATTTTATTAAGCACTTTGTGAATTCGAGGATCAAGAAGTGCAGTTCCTGGCTTAAATATCGCACGGGAAGGCACGCGCACAAGCACCCCTTGCTGATCAGAATTAACAGACATAAGCTTGGAAACTTTACCAGCATTAATGAACGCTCTGATATCCAATTCTAAGGCCGCCATATCTTTCTTTGCGGACTTTTTTAAAGAACTGGCTGAAAAAGGGCTTTCTGAATAAGCGACCTTGCGTCCACTTTTGTCCATGGTCTGGACACCAAAAGCTTCTGTCATCGACCCTTTCAACTTTTCAAAGTTAGCAATATCCTGATTTGCAAACGATAAGAGAAGAACAAAGAAACAAAGTAAAAGAGTAACCATATCCGCAAATGTCGCCATCCACGGAGGAAGTCCCTCTTCAGGGGGAGGGGTAACAGGAGGCTTCCCCATTATATATATAATTTCTTCTTCTTTCTTAGCCACAACCTATCTCCATGAATTCAATAAAGGAGCACGTAACAAGCTGCACTAATAACCATGAACATGCTACTCTGTAAATCCAAAGAGTTCAAATCGTCCGTCATTTATAGCCATCATGCCACTTTTACGCATTCATCGGAAACAGCCTCCTGCAACTGAGGAGAATCGCCGATAGGCAGCTTTACTATAAACCGCGCCCAGCTCCCGGGCTTTGAATGAGCTTCCATGATCCCCTTGTGCTGGTCAGCTATGACAAAATATGAAACCGAAAGCCCCAACCCGCTTCCCTGTCCCAATTTTTTGGTAGAATAAAATGGTTCAAAAATTCTTTTAAGTACATCTTCATCCATACCTGGACCATTATCTTCAACCTCAACTACAGCCATGTTCTCTTCCCTTCGTACACGAAGAACGAATTTTGGGTGAGCACCGCGATAATCTTTCATCACCATGTATTGAGCACCGTTCTTAAGCAAATTAAAGAAAACCTGCTGAATGTCGCTGCTTTCACAATATACTTCAGGGACTTCTGCATCATATTCTCGCACGATTTCTATCTTGCGAAAATCGTAATGCCTTTTAAAGTCATAGTCGTTTGTGGCAAGTTCCAAAGTTTCATCGAGCATTGAAGCTAGATTATGCTTTCCAAAATTATCGTCCTCTTTGTGACTAAACCGGGCCATATTACCAATTATTTTGGCCGCACGGTTGCTTGAAGAATAAATTCCATCGAGCATCCTCGGCACATCTCTTTTCTCTAAATACTCTCGCACCTTATTAAGTGAAACTTCACATTCCGAAGCAACGGTCTTATTTTTCTCGAGTTCACCGAAAACACGGTTATTGATATTTTGAGCATGCCCGAGAATTGCAGCAAGAGGGTTGTTAATCTCGTGAGCCATCCCGGCAGCCAAACCTCCGATAGACATCATCTTTTCATTCTGGATCATTGCCTGTTCCATTTTGATAAGTTCAGTCACATCATCAATCAGAATTACAGCTCCCTCTACTCCATTCGCAATTAAAGGATATATTGTTACATCCTCATAGCAAACCCCAGTAACCGAATGGCGCATCTTTCTCTGTTCACGTCTAGTTGTCTTTGATTTGATGCTTTCAAGGATTCCTTGCATATCATCTTCCATCTGAGGAAAAACCTGAATCAGCATCTTTCCTTGTACAACTTCAGCCGAAAGACCTGTAACCTTTGCGGCCATTTTATTCCACAAAGTAACATTGCCATCTCCGTCAACACCTACAAGCACAGATGGCATTGAATCTACTATACTAGAAAGATAATTGCGGAGTTTACTTAGCTCGGACTCCTGGCTATTGCGCTCTGTTAAATCTCTAAATACAAGAACAACGCCCGCAACCTCTCCATCATCATCTATAATAGGAGAAGCTGAATCAGCTATTTCATACTCCTGCCCATTTCTTGAAACAAGCACAGCATTTCTCGGAAAACTCTGACTTTCCTTCCGAAGAATAACCCCTTCAATAGGGCTTGTGCAGACAGCTCTTGTCTTAGAGTCAACAACCTTTACAACATCCGCAAAGCAAAGCCCCTCAGCATCGGCAAAAGGCCACCCCGTCATCCTTTCTGCAACAGGGTTCATACGAACAACATACCCGTCCGAATCTGTTGAAATTACGGCCTCTCCGATAGAATCAAATGTAGTGCTGAGATTTTTCTCACTTTGCCGCGCATGTTCTTCTGATCGTTCAAGCTTAGCATACATCAGGGAACCAAAACTTCCACTGAGCACCAAAACACAGGTAAACATAACTCTTATAAAGAGTTCATGAGGCTCATCTATTGGCAAAAAAAATGAAAAAAATGTTTTTCCATGAGAGTTAAACCAGAGAAACTCAACAATAGCATCACTCATCCAAAGGCAGGCTGCAATGAAGGCAAAAACTGCCAACATATCCTTCCCAGAAAATTCCGATCTCGTGGTCATACCAGCCTCCGGCTCTCGGCCCAGATCAAGTAAGGGAGTGCAAATAGTAATGTCCCCAGCGAATGGGCCATACCCCATCTAACCATGAAAGAAAGAGCCATACCTGAAGATAGTTCTCCAAAAAAGAGCAGACTCCCGATTCCACCTAGAGAAGCAACAAAAGGAACAAATATAAGGCCGATCAAAAACACTATAATAAAATCACGTAAGCTCTTTATCTTCAGCTCCCGTGAAATCCTTTTCTTAATAAGAATAGCCCCTAAAACAGGCCCGAGAGTGTTTGCAACTGAAATGCTCGCGGCAAGCTTCAAAGCTACTCCCAACGTGAAATAATCTGCCAACACAACTCCGACAGCAATACCCACAGCCACCGACCATCCACGATACAATGCTACAATCAAAGCAAGTGCTGCAGCAGGCCATATTGGCATAGGCATAATTCCAACGCTGCTGAAAAGTAACCAGTTCAAATAAGTAATGAACCAGTATCCAAGAGCAACAGCTCCGTTTTCGCAAACAAATTTTAGGATTCCCACCATACCTTGAACTCCTGCACAGACTGATTTTACCCCAAGGATTAGTTGTACATCAATTTTATACAACTGGCACCGAAAAAGAAGAAGTAAGCCCCTCGCACTTATTATTCTCCAACCAGATATCACCACCGTGAGCCTCAACAATTTTCTTAGAAATAGTAAGACCAAGCCCGGTCTTATGTGTTCCTTCAGGAAGTCCGGGACCTTGATCCTTTACAGAAACAACAAGACCATCGCTGCTTGATATTAACTTAATCACAACTGTCGATCCAGAAGGTGAATACTCGAGCGCATTGGCTACTAAATTATTTACCACCTGTAAAAAACGCTGGGCATCAACTTTTATGGACGGAGCGTTGTCGATATCGAGCCTTGTTTCAAGCTCTATCCCTTTATCCCGAGCGCTAAAGCGGTGAAGACTTAAACTCCGTAAAATAAGCTCAGAAATTTTATATTCAGCCTTAACAAGATTAAGTTTACCCTGCTCAATGGCTGAAATATCAAGCAGGTCACCGACCAACATATTCATGTCTTTGCTCTCTTTATAAATAACATCGAGCATTTCAAGATGCTCACCGTTCAAATCAGAGTTTAATTCTCGGCGTAGCAAAGTTGAAATAGCACTAATTCCACCGATAGGTGTCTTCAGATCGTGAGCCATCATACCTAAAAACGTGCTCTTAAATTCGCTGAGACCCTTTAATTTCTGAACGTGATCAAGGGACTCAAGATTAATTCTAACCCGTGTAATAAGCTCTTCTGCTTCAAAAGGCTTACTGAGGAAATCGCTTGCACCAGACTTCAAAAATTTGGACGTCAACGCTTTGTTTTCAACATGGGACATCCCTATAATCGCCAATTCTTCGCGAGAGAATCTCATCCTCAAGCGTTTAACCAGCTCAAGACCATCCATTTCAGGCATTTCATAATCAGTTATAACCATTGATAAATCAGGATTGTCTTCGACTATCTGAAGAGCTTCTAAACCATTGCAGGCTGATAACACTTCCAGCTTGCTCGAAGCAAGCCTAGAAGAAACCATTGTGCGAACCGATTTAGAATCATCCACAACGAGGATTTTTTTGCCGACATTGGACTGCAACCATTTAAGAAGAGAAGCTATATTAGAAATTGCATGGCGATCTTTTACTACGAAATCTAATATGTTCTTTGAAAAGGCTTTGGATCTAACTAAATCATCAAGGTTGGAGGTAAAAATTACACTCGGTAAATCATAGCTCATTGCAAGATCTACGATCTCATTTTCAAGAGCATCCGGTAATAGTAAGTCCAGGATAGCCAGAAAAATATCCTCGGACCTTTCTTCCATAATTTTTTCAGCAGCTTTATAGCTTTCTGCGACTAGAGCACTAATCCCCAGAGTCTCTTCAATTTCAACTTTTAATTGCTGACCGATTGAGACACTGTCTTCAACAATCAGAACTGTAGTTTTACGCAAAAAATTCACTCCTGCAAATTAGCAATAAAAGAATTGTACTACTCCCTGTGGAAAAGCCCTAAACAACAATCACTTTATTACAAGCAATGCCTTATTTTTACACATTTTGGCTACAAAAATATATTAAATTTTAAATAATATGCAAAAAAAAGAAAACAACTGCATTTCTCTCGGGGGCCATCAACAGTCACAAGAGAAACGCTAGAGAACTCAGTCTCAAGACATGTCCCAGATTTATGTAAACATATCATCAGCAAAAAGCGCAGTAAACGCCTACTAACAAATTTGAGTTATAAATTCTTCTATACGAATCAAATAAAAACGGGGTGAAAGCTAAAGCCTTCACCCCGTAACTCCGATTACTCCCGAAGGAGCACGGAAAATATCTCTATTAGAATCGACTATGCAAGAGCCTCATCACGAGTAATTGTTTCCAGCCCCAAAGCTTCACCGACTTCAGCACAAGTGAGCTTACCATTCATGGTATTCAGGCCAAGCTTCAACGATTCGTTAGCGCGTAGAGCATCAACACCTTTATCTGCCAACTGAATCGCATATGTAAGTGTCTGATTTACAAGAGCGAAAGTAGATGTCCTTGGAACAGCACCCGGCATGTTCGCCACACCGTAATGAATCACTCCATCCACAACGTAGGTAGGGTCAGTGTGTGTAGTTGCCTTAATAGTCTCAACACAACCACCCTGATCAACAGCAACATCTACAATAACTGCGCCTTCTTTCATGGTGGAAAGCATATCGCGCGTAACCAAATTAGGAGCCTTTGCGCCGGGAATAAGCACTGCGCCAATAACAAGGTCAGCCTCGATTACCGCAGCACGAATATTAGGCTCGGTAGAAGTAATTGTAGTAACTCTGCCGTTAAAAATATCATCGAGGTACTGAAGACGTGAATGACTAACATCAAAGATGGTAACTCTAGCGCCCATACCCACTGCTATTTTAGCAGCATTAGTTCCGACAACACCACCACCAAGAATCATTACGTTTGCAGGAGCAACCCCGGGAACTCCACCAAGAAGAACACCGCGTCCGCCTTTAGGTTTCTCAAGGTGTAGAGCACCTTCCTGAGAAGCCATTCTACCAGCAACTTCGCTCATAGGTGTTAGTAAAGGAAGTGAACGATCAGGGAGCTGAACTGTTTCATAAGCTACGCCGGTTGTGCCGCTTTTCAGAAGAGCTTTAGTCAGCGCTTCGTCAGCAGCAAGATGTAGATATGTGAAAAGAAGAAGATCATCACGAAGATACTTATATTCAGATGCAATAGGCTCTTTAACCTTAATTACCATTTCTGCAGCCCATGCTTCGCCAACAGTGACCATTTTAGCACCGGCAGCAACATACTCTTCGTCTGGAAGACCACTACCGACACCGGCACCGTTTTCAACGACAACAGCATGACCACGACGGACAAGAGTTTCTACTGCACCAGGAGTCATAGAGACTCTATTTTCCATTGTTTTAACTTCTTTTGGAATACCTATAAGCATTTCATTAACTCCCTCAAATATAAGTTACGATAAAACATCATACACTCTGCCCCCAAAGCCAGCATACACCAATAAGCATTTTAACTAACAGGATAAATAAGAATCAATAATATCTAAAACTCTTCGAGCTTTATTGATGTCTTATTTACGTGTAGACTTACTATTCGGCTATGAAAAGCCCTAAACATCAAAAAAGCCCTTCGTAGGAACTTAGTATCTACCTCGGCTAAGAGTTTTTTGGCAATACAGAAACAAGAATAATGTACATTTTCAAAAATTATTAAAGACTTTTATTCTGTAATATTTGTTATATTAAGAATAGCACAATCGAAAGACATAAATTACCCGCAGAGGATTCAGCAAATTGACAATATCACCAAATTTTGTACCACGCATACTTGTCATTGATGACGAACCTTTCAATCTTGAGTTCCTAGAGATGGTTTTGCGCCAGCATGGCTATAGAGTCAGCCTCGCAAATAGCGGTAAAATGGGTATGAAACTAGCGGAAAGCCTGCAACCGGACCTGATTCTGCTCGACATAATGATGCCCGGAGAAACGGGGTTCGAATGTGCAACAATCCTGCGCTTATCTCCAGAAACATCTGAAATACCAATAATTTTTCTAACAGCACTGGACGACCCAAAAAGCTCTCTCAAAGGGTTTGATGCAGGAGCCGTTGATTTCATAACAAAGCCTTTTGAGTACAGAGAAGTTCTCAACAGAATCAGACTCCATTTAAGAGTCGCGCGAAATGACAAGCTTATGCTGCACTACAACGCACTTATTTTAAAGGACATCACCCCTGAGTTCAAAGAAGACACCACCTCCTTCGACAAGAGCAGCTTCACTTTTCCAGAAGAGCCGAGAGAATCAGGATCATATTTATACGAAACCGTCGCACTTCCGAATAGATCCGAAAGCCACCTGCTACTTAATTTCTCCTCGCCCCAACTAGATAAAGAAGCGACAAATATTATACGCGCAGCTTTATCCCTATACTCAGGTCCTCTCTACAGACCCTCTGAGACTTTCCGAAGTGTCGGAGTCGCACTTCTTAAGCATCGCAATTCAAAAGGGCAGGACTCTATCAGAGTTGATGGCATACATATGCAAATAGACCGCGGAACAGACTCAATGACGGTGGTAAATGCAGGATCACTTCCAGCAATACTTATTCCAGTTGACGGCGTAACAACTTTTATTGAGCCCCAAAGCGGAGCGCTTGGAGACCTGGGAAAGGGGTTGCTCCCTTGCTCATCTTTTGAAATGAAAAAAGGCAGCAGGCTTTTTATATATAGTAGAGAAATGCTTTCTTCCTTCAAATCGAGCGGAGAAGGCATTAAACAATTAAAAAAAGCTTGTGAGCTTTCTGATGCGAGCAACCTAAAAGCAACATGCCAAGCGGTAGGAAAGGCATTGCTAAAAGATACTTCAGTGCCAGACGGGATACTCGTAGCCATCGAGGCTTAGCTTTTTAGCAAAAAAAATAGCCCCGGCACTTAATGCGCCAGGGCTATAAAACAATTCAGATTAGAAGGACTGCTATTTAACAGATCCTACAGGGTTCTTAGCGCCCTTCCATGCAAAAATACCGCCGGGGTACCTTTTCACATTCGTGTAACCAAGCTTTTTGGCCCATGCAGCACCGTTATGACTGCGGGTACATTTTACAAATCCGCAATAGATAACGATTTCTTTATCTTTATCAGGCCCAAGCAATTCAATGAACTGCTCCTGAGTTTTACCATCAGTAGCTTTCACGTCCCACTTCACCATATCCGGAATAGGGAAAAGGAACTGCTTAGCACCTGGAACATGCTCCTTTTTGTAGCTATCTTCATACGGCATAGTATCGATAACAAGCACATCCTTTTTACTATCGAGCAGAGATTTCAACTCAGTAGTTGAAATCACATCGTAATTACCACGCTGAACTTCACGGGTAAGCTTGATAGCGCCTGTTTCTTTTACCACTTCCTGCTCAAACTTATCGCTGCCGAGGCAGCCAACCATAATAAACATAAGCGCACTTAAAATAGCAATCGACAAAACACTTTTCATAAACCTCATTAGAACTCCCCAAAAAATTATTATTTTGAAAAAATAGCAAAAAACGATCTTGGACTATAATTATTCGCAGCCCTTAACCAATAAAGGGAAACGCAACCCGCAAGCAAAACTAAATCTCTGAAAAAGGCTTCACGCAATGAATGATATGCCTCTGCCTCTGGATCGCCGGGAGCAAAACATCCGCAATCAACATCAAGCCCCATGTTAATCCCGTGAGCCAAAACTCCCATGAAAACAATCAGTAACAATAAATAAATCGAAAGTGATCCTTTCACGTCCCACACTAAGGCCGCCGCAATTAAAATTTCTGCAACAGGAAGACCAATAGCAGCAAAAGAAGTCAGAGAATCCGGCAACAAACCATATCCGCTGATAACCGTGGCAAAACCCTGAGTATCAAAAAGTTTTGATGCTCCTGCATAAAAGAATACAGATGCAAGAGTCAGCCTTATAACCAGATATGACCACCCAGCTGCCAAACTTTTAATATTTTGATTTTGCGTTTTTGCCATTCTCAGTCCCCTTAGTGTCAAAAAAGAAACATAATTAAGTCGTGTTACACACACTGACGGGTTAAGATCAAATCGTTATATTGAATCCAACCAACCTTGTATTATAGAACAAAGCTATACCTCTCATTTGTCGCCAAAATACCCTTTGCAAAAACATAGTGTTCCGGCTTATGGATAAAAGGTTACATCATAAATATTATAGGATAAAATACATGACAAATTCAAATGAAGACCAACCTACGGGCGAAGATTTAACGAATGACTATGCCCACCAAGAACCTGATAAAGTGGTCGAGCCAGATGAAGCTCTTAAAGAAATCGCAATAGATCAACTTCCGAATTCAATAAAAGAAGCCTTAGGAAAAACTGGATGGGACAGCCTCACTCCTGTTCAAGCGAAATCTCTTCCGTACCAGCTGGATAGAATAGACCTGATGGTTCAGGCAAGAACCGGTAGCGGTAAAACAGGCGCATTTGTCCTGCCAATGCTGGAAAAACTTGACCCAAGACTTAACCGCACACAGGCATTAGTGCTTGTTCCTACTCGCGAACTAGCCAGTCAGGTTGAGCGTGAAGCGAAAATAATTTTCGAAGGATCAGGACTCAGAGTCCTCTCCGTATATGGTGGAGTCGGGTACGGCAGACAGAAAGATAAACTCGAAGAAGGCGCTCACCTAGTTGTAGGGACCCCGGGCAGAATACTTGACCACCTGATGAGAAGAACCTTTTCTCTGAAAGATATTAGAACTCTCATATTTGATGAAGCGGATCGCATGCTCTCCATCGGTTTTTACCCGGACATGCAACAGGTAAAATCATACCTGCCCAACCGTCCTGTCAGCACATACATGTTCTCAGCAACTTTCCCAGAGCACGTACTACGCCTCTCAAAAGAGTTCATGCACAATCCGCAGCTTCTCAGCCTGAGCAGTAAAAATGTACATGTAACTCAAATTGAGCACGCATATTACGAAGTTCCTGCCATGGGCCGCGAGAGACAGCTAATGCGCGTACTGGAGATGGAAAACCCAACCTCCGCCATCATTTTCTGTAACACCAAAGCGAACGTAAATTTCGTTACCGCTGTTCTGAATAACTTCGGATTCAATGCCGGAGAAATATCTTCCGACCTTTCACAGAACAAACGCGAAACAATTCTAGGGGACCTCAGGTCTGGCAAAATCAAGTTTCTCGTGGCAACGGACATCGCCGGACGCGGAATTGACGTACCTGACCTCTCTCACGTTATTTTGTACGAACCACCTGAAGATAAAGAATCTTACATCCACAGGGCCGGGCGCACAGGACGAGCCGGATCATCAGGCATCGCTATTTCTCTCGTAGATGTAATCCAAAAACTGGAACTTCAGAGAATTGCAACCACGTACAACATCAACTTCGATTGCCGTACATTACCAGACGACAAAGAAGTTCTAGCTACCATAAATGAGAGACTCACCACTATTCTGGAAGCGCAGTACCGCTCAAAAACCATCCTTGAAAAAGAACGCATCAGCCGTTACAAGGATCTGGTTCGCCAGCTTGCAGATGATGACGAGCAAACTATTTTAGTGGGCATGCTTATGGATGAACTTTATCAGAACTCACTCCACGCACGCCCTCCGCAGCCACCATCTGAAAATCAGGGCGGCGGAAATAGACCACGCAGCAGTCAACCGAACCACGGTGGCAGACCCAGAAATCAGTCTGGTGGGCAGAACCGTGGAAGGAAACCGCAGGGTGGTAATTCCGGCGGAAACCGTAAATATTAACAAAAAGTATTCGGAGAATTGAATATGAAATTGCTTTCAAGTCAGGTGGAAGGATATATTGAACGCTCTTCTTGGATTCGTAAAATGTTCGAAACAGGAATTGAGCTAAAAAAAGAATTTGGCGCAGACGCAGTATGTGACTTTTCGCTAGGAAATCCCGACGTGCCAGCTCCGGCGGCAATTGCTGAAGGATTAAGAGAACTTGCAGGATGCGCAGGCGAACCCTTCGCATTCGGCTATATGCCTAACTTCGGTTACCCTAGTTTGCGGGAAAAACTGGCGAAGACGGTATCGGAAGAACAAGGCGTTCCCGTTGCAGGAAGTGATATCATCGTTACCTGCGGAGCGGCTGGAGCAATCAACGCTCTTTACCGCGCCATTCTCGAGCCGGGTGACGAGATTTTATGTCCCGCGCCATTCTTCGTAGAGTATGGATTCTATGCTCAGAACTCTGGCGGAGAGCTGGTGACAGTTCCTTCCAAGCCACTGACATTTGAGCTTGATCTGGACGCAATTGAAAAAGCAATCACAGATAAAACCCGTGTAATGCTGATCAATTCCCCGAACAATCCAACAGGCGTTGTCTACACAAAAGACGAACTTGTTAAGCTCACAGATATTCTCAAAAAAGCAAATGCTGGCCGCGAAAGACCAATCTTTTTGGTTGCAGACGAGCCATACAGATTCCTAGCATTCGATGGTGTTGAAGTGCCGTCCATTCTTCCGCTGTACCCGTACAGCGTAGTGGTCAGCTCCTTCTCAAAGAACCTATCACTTGCAGGCGAAAGAGTAGGCTATGCGCTGGTCAATCCAGAAATGCCGGAAAAAGAAGTGCTCCTATCAGGACTTGTGCTTACAAACCGCATTCTAGGATTTGTAAACGCGCCTGCTGTAGGGCAGAAACTTTTAGAAAAAGCTCTCGGCTCACAGGTAGATAAAAACATCTACTTAGAAAGACGCGATGCAATGGCAAAAGTTTTGGATGCAGCCGGATATTCATACACACTCCCTAAAGGAGCATTCTACTTCTTCCCGGAAGCACCGGGCGGAGACGATGTAAAATTCTGCGCAACTTTACAAGAAGAAAAGATTCTAGCAGTACCGGGAACAGGCTTCGGCTTCCCAGGCTACTTCAGACTGGCCTTCTGCGTAGGCGTAGATGTCATTGAACGCTCAGATAAAGGATTCGAAAAAGCTATCGCTCCATTCAAATAGATCCAGCGGGATCAACAAGTCTCAGAGCGAGACAACCGATATCAATAAAAAAAGGGAAACCATAGCGGTTTCCCTTTTTTACGTTCTCTATCAAAATATTTGACATTATAGCCAACACCACCTAGAAGCACATTTCCCTGCTCATACCACCTTCTAGTATTACTCCTTCAGACTATCTCTAGACTAAGCAATATGAACAAACCATGTTCAAAAGTAAGTTCGCTATATAAGTACCTTACACTCTTTACGCACACCTGTGGAAAACTAAAAAGAACTTATGTTCTTAACTCTTCCTTTCACCCTAAGCAGGAGTTCGAAGGGGTGTCTGCTCTCCTAATTTAAATCAAAAATTAATCCAACCAGGCACAAGCGGACTTGCAGCTCCAAGCTCTTTCTCTAACGCTTGAAAGTCAGGCTCTACCTGTTTCACTAGCTGCCAATACTTACCGGAATGATTAAGATGGACAGTGTGACATAGCTCATGAATCAGAACATAGCGCACCAGTCTGTAGGGCAAAAACATAAGCTTCATATTTAAATTTATATTGCCGTTGGATGAGCAACTTCCCCATCTCTTGCGCTGCGAACGAATGAACAATCTTTTGTATGGCATGCCAAGTTCTTTTGAAATTTTAGCCAACTCAGCAGATAAAAATGCGCGAGCCTGTCCGCGAACGAACTTAGTCAGAGCTGCTATATCCTCCTGCACAGTCCAGTCTGCACCACTAAGCATAAGCTTATCGACATTTTTGCGCACTCGTAAACCGGACTTTCTAGTCCGTGTTCTACGGATAAATATTACCATTTCTGATGCAACAAAAATCAAACTGTCGGGCAATATCAATTTAGGTGGAGTCAGGGAAAACCCTTTCTCTTCAAGCTGTTTGGTCGCGGACAATATCCACTCCCGCCTTTTTTCCAAGAAACCCGGAACCTTAGATTCACTTACACCTTTAGGCAAAACAATCTCTAGACCTTTGTCCGGAATAAGCTTGATTATTACATTTTTTGCACGCGCACTTATACGCACAGAATATGGAGGAGGAAAATCAGCCATTACAATTTTACACCTTGGTTAAAACCGCTCTCATTAAAAAACTCATGGCCCTGCAAAATCAAACCATCTCAAAATAAAACACCAATAAGAACAACTACCAGATCAAGAAACTATAAAAATAAACCTATAAAAGGGTACCAGAATTGCCTTCCTTAATAGATTAAGCAAGTGGATATGCGCTTAATAGAATCAAAGTTTTACTTGTATTGCAAATCCTTCAAGCCTAGTATCCGCACTTCAATTTAGGAAAAACCCCAAACCCATCCAGCAAGGACCCTCACGTGACTAAGCCCGCACTCAATTCCCGCAAAATGTATATTTTTCTACTCGTTCTGACCATAGCCACGGCCATAGGATTTCAGGGCTGGAGAACTCTTCTAAATAACTTCGCAGTTGATGTCGCGGGTCTGGATGGCGGAGAATTCGGAGCACTGGGCTCGATCAGAGAAATTCCGGGCTTCCTCGCATTATTTGTAATTTATTTTCTATTAATTATTAAAGAGCATAAACTAGCCGCTCTTTCTGTTATTGTAATGGGGTTAGGAATTGCCATCACGGGCTTTTTGCCCAGCTTTATGGGAATAGCTCTAACCACTATCATCATGTCCTTTGGGTTTCATTACTATGAAACGCTGAATCAGTCTTTGACCCTACAATATTTTGGATTCACCGAAGCTCCTGTTGTTATGGGCAGACTAAAAAGCTTAGGCGCCGCAACCAACATAGCTGTGGGTCTATTAATTTTTGCTTTAGCCGGGACACTCGACTATAAAGCAATGTTTTTAATAGTTGGAGCCATTGCAGTACTAGCAGGGATATATTGCTTTTTTCAAGATCCATCATCAAAAGAAATTCCGCTCCAGCACAAAAAAATGATCCTTAAAACTAAGTACTGGCTTTTTTACGCTTTGACTTTCATGGCGGGCGCGCGCAGACAGATTTTTGTTGCTTTTGCAGTATTCTTACTAGTTAAAAAATTCAACTATACAGTGCAAGACATCACTGTTTTGTTCGTACTTAATAACATTATCAACTATTTCGCCAATCCAATAATTGCTAGAGCTGTTAATAAATACGGCGAAAGAAAGGTTCTCAGTTTTGAGTACTTCAGTTTAGTTCTTATTTTCACTGCATACGCGTTCACCGACAGCCCAATCGTCGGCGGAATCCTGTACATTCTAGACAATATTTTCTTCAATTTCGCCATGGCAATCCGCACCTTTTTCCAGAAAATTGCAGACAAAAAGGACATTGCCCCAAGCATGGCTGTAGGATTCACAATAAACCACATTGCAGCAGTTGCCATTCCCGTACTGGCAGGAATAGCATGGATGCAGGACTACAGAATAGTATTCCTAGGAGCAGCCGCACTATCTGCAATTTCGCTAATCCTCGTCCAGTTTATTGACCGTGAACTTAAAATGAAAATGCAATCTCACTAAAAATGGTCGAACAGGAATCATAACCTCATGCCGCAACTATTTACGGACAATTAAAAACAAAAAAAGGGCCACTCAAAATGAGTGACCCTTTTCTGTTCTTATTATTCAATAGAAGCTAACTGTTCTTTCCGAACCTTCGACGAATAATACCTACAAGACCAAGTCCTCCGCCCATTAACAGGATTGCTCCCGGAATAGGAGTAGGTGCGGTATCAGCAACTCTGGTCACAGTAACATCGCTTAAATCTATTCTGCTGCTTTCCCCGTTCGCTCCAAAAGCTATTTCGTATAGTTGGGAGATCTCTGTTCCAACCTGTATATCACTCAGACCGGCAGTCCAGCTATTTACATAAAGATTAGAGTCTTCGTTCCCGGTTTGAAAATAGATAGACTGACCAAAATCACGGCCCCAATTATACTGTTCAGCGTCTGCGCCACTCAAAACACCTTGGAACAGTGAAGTATAAACAGCTCCGGGTATTGCATAAGTTCCACCCCTCACGTCAGTGAAAGAGCCACCTATTTCAGTATCAACGGCAACTACATAATTGAGAGTATCTCCAATCTGGACTCCGGAGGAACCAACCAGTCCGGCATTATCAAACACAGAATTAACTGTACCTTGTAAAGTAAGATACACAGAAGAGGCAGAAGCATATGCAGGCACGATCAAAACGACCAATAAAACTAATATTCTTAAATAGTTCTTCATAATATATTTCTCCCTATTATTCTCTAAATACTTATTCTTAGGGAGTAGATATGTAACCTCTCAAACTAAGTCAAATACATTTGTGAATATTAAAAAAACATATCGCCATAGTAACAAAATAGATGCCAAAAAAAAATTTAGAAACTAATTTGACTAACATACAAAGATTGACTGAACATCACTTTACGAATTACAAAATCAAAGAAATTGATTCTTTAAGAAAACTTTTCCCAGTCATCCACTTCTGTTTATGATGCACAAGGATTTTATATGGAACTTAATCAAAAAAAAGTAGAAAATGCTACTATAGTTAGAATGGAAGGAAGGCTAGACGCGCTGACTTCCCCCAATTTCGAAGATGCAATCTGCAAACTGATTAAAGACGGAGAGATAAGGCTCGTCTTTGATTTAGGTGACTTAGAATACATCTCGAGCGCAGGGTTAAGAGCGATTCTATCAACAGCCAAAAGGCTGAAAGCAGAAGACGGCGCAATTGCCTTCGCAAATATCACGGGTATGATAAGCGAAGTCTTCGAAATATCAGGATTCGGCTCAATGTTTAATATTTACAGCTCAGCTTTAACAGCTGCTAATAAAATTTCATAACCCAGAGGATTTGCTATGATCCGCCTTCTTATTTCTATTTTAGCGGTTACTATTCTTTTGCCGAGCCAAGTCCATGCGAAGACTAAATCAGAATCGGAAACTCAGCTTCAAAAAGAAATCAAAGAAGTATTAATCAAAAATCCAGAGCTAATTATTGGCGCATTTAAAGGCCATGAAGATAAACTTTATGACCTTATGCAAGTCGGTCTTGAAAAAAAGAACAAAGATAAAATACGCAACAGACAGATTGCACAGGTAAATAATCCTAATATCCCCGCAACCGTCCCTAACCGTCCTGTATGGGGAGCCACAAGCGGCGACATTTCCATATTTGCGTACTCAGATTTTCAATCTGCAACCTGTTCAAAAGCAGACGCGACTATACAAAAGCTGCTCAAATCTGACCCCAAAATAAGCTACCGCTATAGACATAATCCGCAAGGTTTCCACAAAATGTCGCGCCCGGCAGCCTTATATTATGAGGCCATAGTTTTACAAAACTTTCAAAAAGCAATCGCTTTTAACAAACTAGCACTCGCTAAAAGGTCCAAAATAAAAAAGCATGGACTAAAGGAACTAGATGCTATCGCTTTGAAAGTCGGAGCAAACGTTACTAGGATTCATATAGACATCAAATCACCCAAAGTTATAAAGACCGTAAATCGTGACATCAAAGAAGCTAAGTCTTTTGGGTTCACTGCATCCCCGGTCTTTGTTGTTAATGGTGTTACCATCACCGGGGCGGCCCCCATTGAAGAATTTCAAGAAGTAATTAAAATAATACGCGATCATAATTTAAAATAAATTTTCTTTTGCACCACACTACAATTTTATAATATATCTACGCCGCATAGCCAGCTAAGTACACCTTGAAAATCATTGCACGAAGGACTTGGAAGTAATTGCTATAATACTTCAGTAGGATTAAGATATTTTTGATATTCGAGGATAGAAACAAATAATGAGCTCATTAAAACCAGACATACCTCATGTATTCCTTCATACAGGAGATGCATTCCTTGGAGTAAGCCCCACAATCGTTTCGACAGTATTAGGGTCGTGCGTTGCAATAACTATGTTCTCTCCAAAACTTAAACAAGGATGCATTTGCCACGCATTTCTTCCCTCAAGAAATGAAATAAGTCCTGACAAAAAAATTTCACTTCAAATTTGCCGATATGTAGACACAGCTGTAGACTACTTGCTAGAGTGTATGCTTCGGATTGGCGCAAAAAAGAACCACTTGGAAGTCAAACTTTTCGGCGGCTCCCAAGGGTTGATCGCAAACCGCGTTCGCGCTCCGCAATACATGGCAGTGGGCGATAGAAACGTCACTATGGCTAAAAAATGTCTTAAAGAGAAAGGTTTACACCCAATAGCTGCTGATGTTGGCGGAAATGTTGGAAGGAAAATTTTATATGCAACTCACACGGGAGATCTCTGGCTAAAAAGGCTTGATAGGCAAACCTTCGACTTAGATAATAAAGCCCCGATGCCAAAGCGGCGAAAATAGAAAACACAACCTAAACTTCCCGTAAAGTTAAAATAGGTTAAAAAGCAGGCTAAAATGAAAAAGTTATATAAACTGTTATCTCTTGCCATCTTTTCTCTAATCCTTCTCACAGCCTTCACTCCTGCCAGTGCAAGTGAAACCATTTACCAATATTCGACCATAGACTCACTGCTACTTGGTATTTATGACGGAGATCTAACCGTTAAAGAGCTTAAATCTCATGGTGATTTCGGGATAGGCACATTTAACGGTCTCAACGGTGAAATGGTTTTTCTAGATAATGAAGTTTATCAAGTAAAAGTAGACGGCAAAGCAGCTCCTGTCGAAGACTCTACAAGAATTCCATTTGCAGACGCCCTGACTTTCAAAACAGATTCCATTCTGAGAATTGATTCAGTTACTTCTCTGGAGGATCTTAATAATAAAGTAACGGAAGCTCTTCCTTCTGCGAATATTTTCTTTGCGATACGGATAGACGGTAGGTTTAGCATGATGAGAACAAGAAGCGTTCCCGGTCAGCAAAAGCCATACCCCCCGCTTGTGGAAGTTGTAAAAAAACAAGGCATCTTTAAATTTACTGAAATTGAAGGGTCCCTCATAGGGATTAAAAGTCCTTCTTTTGTCAAAGGAATCGGAGTCCCGGGTTTCCACTGGCACTTTATAACTAAAGACCGCACTGCTGGAGGCCACGTTCTCGGCTGTAAATTTAAAAATGCGGTTGCAAAGGTTGGATCTTACAGTAACTTTTCACTACAGCTTCCCAAGACCAAAAGTTTCTTAGACGCTGACTTAAATAAAGATAAAGAAAAAGAATTAATAAAAGTGGAAAAAGATTCAATAAAAGATTAATAATAAGAGGACAACACTGTCCCATTCTCGGGAAATAAGCTTTTTTTAATTTGGGGGAAATATCATGAGTAATAAAATCGCAGTTAAAGTTGATGAAGACCTTGAAGACATTATGCCTCGGTATCTCGAAATTAGACTGAAAGAACTAGTCGAGCTTGAAACCGCTATTCAAGATAAAGATTTCGACCAGATCAGAATGCTGGGCCATAAATTAAAAGGAACTGGAGCCGCATACGGTTTCGAAGAGCTATCAAGACTCGGCAATATTATTGAAGAGCAAGCTGTTGAAAAAATCATGGATAAAGTACCTGAAAGCACAGCCCAAGTGCGCAACTATCTGGAAAACGTAGAAATTGAATACGTTGAAATGGATTAATTCTCAGTTCAAACCATTTTTCGCCCATAAAAAAATCTCCGTACACGCTTCGAAAAGAAGTTGTACGGAGATTTTTACTTTAATAGCTTTCGCGTAAAAAACCGCTATGCGATAAACTGCCCCGTAACCGAGTTGGGGTTATCAATTATCTCTTCCGGAGTTCCTTTAGCGACAATCTGCCCGCCGGATTCTCCACCGCCCGGACCTAAATCGAAAACATAATCCGCAGCACGAATGACATCAGTATTGTGTTCAATAACAATAACCGTTGCCCCCTTTTCTACCAGTTGCTGTAAGACTTTAATGAGCTTGCCAACTTCGTGCATGTGAAGTCCTGTGGTCGGCTCGTCAAGAATATACAGAGTTCCCGGCAAGCGCCTTTTACCAAGCTCACGTGAAATTTTAATCCGCTGAGCCTCACCACCGGAAAGAGTCGTACCCGGCTGACCAAGCTGTAGATATTCTAGCCCAACCTGCTCCAAAACCGCGAGCCTGCGATTAAGTGTCGGGTGATTTTCAAAAAAAACCTTCGCCTGGCGAACCGTCATATGGAGAACATCAGAAATGTTGCTCCCCTTATAATCCACTTCTAAAGTCTGGCTATTGTAACGCTTACCCTTGCAGACATCACAAGTAACGTAAACATCGGGCAGAAAATGCATTTCAACCCGAATCTGCCCATCGCCTTTACACGCCTCGCAGCGTCCGCCACGTACGTTGAAACTAAATCTACCGGGCTTGTAGCCTCTCTTCTTCGATTCCTTAGTTGCGGCAAAAATATTTCTGATATCGTCAAAAATTTTAGTATAAGTCGCGGGATTTGAACGGGGAGTTCGCCCGATTGGTGACTGATCGATTGAAATTACTTTTTCGATCTTATCAATCCCATCAATACCGGAAATTTTTCCCGGCTGATCAACTTTTACACCGCGCGAAAGAGCAAGATGCTTGTACATAGAATCCACAACAAGCGAACTTTTCCCAGAGCCGGACACACCAGTAAAGCAACAAAGAATTCCCAGCGGAATATCAACATCTAAATTCTTTAGATTATGAGTGTTAACCCCGCGAAGCTTTATCCAGTCCGTTGGAACACGCCGTTTTTCGGGCTTATCAAGTGAAAGCTCTCCGCGCAGGTATTTAGCGGTAAGCGACTGAGATTTCCCGAGCAAATCATCTACACTGCCCTGAAAAACTATCTCGCCGCCCAGCATTCCTGAACCGGGCCCAAGCTCAATGACATGATCCGCATTTCGAATTGTAGCCTCGTCATGTTCAACCACGAGCACTGTATTTCCGCGAGATTGGAGCGAACGTAAGGTAGCCAGCAATCTTTCGTTATCTCGTGGATGCAAGCCGATAGATGGCTCATCAAGCACGTACGTTACACCAACAAGGCCGGAGCCAAGCTGTCCAGCAAGACGTATGCGTTGAGCTTCACCACCCGAAAGGGTCGCCATATTACGCCCGAGGTTAAGGTAGTCCAGTCCGACATTAACCATAAACCCGATGCGATGAATCAGCTCTTTAAGGAGTGGTTCTGCAATCAAAGAATCATGTCCCTTGAACTCAAGAGTCTCAATCCAGCTCAAAGCTCTGTGAATAGACATAGAGCAAAAATCTGAAATACTTTCACCTTCCACCTTAACAGCCAGCGATTCCGGACGAAGACGCGCACCACCACAAGCCGGACAGGAGGTGTTCTGCCTGAAACGTGAAAGCTCATCACGCCAGATGCGACCTAAATCTCTACCCGCTTCGAGCTGATTAACAATGCCTTCCCAGTCAAGTTCCTTATCACCGTAAAAAAGAGCCTTATGCGCTTTTTCAGAAAATTCACTGATCGGTGTATCTATTTTAAAACCATACTTTTTGCCTAGAGCGCGAAACTCAGGTTCATAGCGTCCAAACATTTGCGGAGATTTCCAAGGGATAACCGCGCCCGATTTCAAAGACAGCCCCTTGTTAGGAGCAAGGAGATCAGGCTCATAATATTCAACGCTACCAAGGCCGGAACAAGTAGGACACGCACCCTGCGGGCTATTGAAAGAAAAAAGTTGCGGAGACAGACGCGGCATACTGATCTTACATGTAGAACAGGTAGACATGGTGGAAAGGTAAATATCCTCGCCGCCCACAATAGAAATTATAATAGCTTCATCCCCATACCGAAGCGCAAGCTCAAGCGAATCACCAAGCCTTTTTTTAATATCACCTTTGATAACTAGGCGATCAACCACAAGATCAATGGTGTGTTTGCGATGCTTCTCAAGTTCCGGAACATCATCAATAGAAGTCATTTCACCATTAACTCTTACCCGGACAAAACCCTCACGCTTAAGCTTGGCAAAAAGGTCTTTATGGGTGCCTTTCTGATGATCAATCATGGGCGCAAGAAGCATGAACTTGGTACCATCATCAAGCGACATGATGCGATCCAGAATCTCATCAGAAGTCTGAGCTTCAATAGCTTTGCCACATTTTGGACAGTGAAATTTTCCAAGCCGCGCATAAAACACACGTAAAAAATCATAAATCTCAGTAACAGTTCCGACAGTTGAACGAGGGTTTCGTGAAGTGGACCCTTGCTCAAGCGAAATGGCAGGTGATAGACCCTCAATTTTATCAACTTTAGGCTTATCAAGCTGAGGCAGAAACTGCCGCGCATAAGCTGACAGAGACTCTACATAACGCCTTTGCCCCTCGGCATAGACAATATCGAAAGAGAGTGTTGATTTACCTGAGCCAGAAGGGCCGCAGACAACAACAAGCTGATCGCGGGGAATATCAAGATATAAATCTTTAAGATTATGGTGCTTTGCGCCTTCAATATGAATCGTTTTATTCTGCATATATTTCTCACTGTCCCTGCATCAAAGCAGGAAGAAAACTTTCAAATTTTCGGATATTATTTGTTGCATTAATGGCGAGTTGAGAAAATAAGCACTTTCATACCAATGGCAACCTAAATAGGAATCATTATTAAATAATAGTCTATCACAATTAGAGCAGTTACTTAGCTCAGCGAAATCACTTAATAAAGTTAACTCAAATAATGAACTCAAATAAATTGCCCATAATAATTATGCATGACTCAAAATATGATCTTCAATAAATTTTTCTAGGAAAGGATGCATAGAGTAGAACATCAAACCCATATCATTTCTATTTTCATAAAGCGGGGTTTTGGTACGCGATAAAATCTCAATTGAGTCAACAGCTCGCAGATTCAAATCCCACCGAACTAGCTGCTTAACGTCACTGATTGAGGAGCACTTTTTCGCTTCTTCATCATAATTATAAACACTTACAACCCCGCCACTATCGACACTTTCCTCGACAAGATGAGTCGTTGCAGCAACCGGAAACCCCAAAAGTAGCGAATATTCAATAGTTGACCTCCCACGAACAAACGGGAGCAACGCCCAATGGTCATTAATCAGCCCATTTTTAAGACTGCCAATCACATTATTTTTTATAATAAAACCCAACTTATGAAATCCGATATCTAGGTTTTGGTTCTCAAGTATTTTGCCGATCTCAGGAGAATCATATGCAAAATTGAGTTTAGTAAATTTGAACTTGATGTGCTTAAACATGCAAAATAGCTTAAAGAAAAGTCTGTTCTTAAACACAAAATTTACGAGTTTATCAGGATGAAAAGGAATAAAATAGCACCGAACGTCGAACCCTTTTTCCAGCAAATCTGCCCTTATTCGTTTGAAAAAGGTAGGACTACCAAAAAGGGCTACACGCTGAGAACTGTCCACTTCTTCACTCCTGACGGACCTGAGCTTGCTCTCAAAGTTGTGTAAATGTTTTTTCACCTCTTCCCGGTCACAAAGTGGAAAGCTGTGATGGTTGCCGGGATAGATATTGCTGAAAAATGTATCCTGCATTAAAAGCATGTACTTCTCAAAACTGGCAGGCTCATTATAGAAAAACAAAAATTCATTAAAGTAGCGGACATCATTTGAATAAAGATATCCAATTGTCAAAAATATAATAATCCGTTCATCCTGTGAGCTTGAGAGCTCAGCATTTCTCTTAAAGTGGAGTTTGAACAGCAAATCATCGAAGATTCTGAAATCCTCTTTAAACGAAGAAACAACTTTACCCCAATCAAGCTCGTCGCTTTCAATAAGGTATGGAAATTCCAGCGAGCCGCAGCCTTCTGCGCCAGTATCAAAATTATGGATAAACGCTCTCACCTTCGCAATAGTGTCAGCACTACCGCGTAAATGCTCTTTACTTATGGACATCTTTGGACCTCGCTAGACTTGGATTTTCCTGCAATTCCCTACCATATCCACTTAAGTCACCAAACTCGGCCTCAGATTCATACTTCTCGGCTATATATGCAATGAAACGTTCAATATCTTCATAATAATTAGCATATTGTTTCGTGTGGCTTTCGATCAGAATAGGAATCCTCTCAAGCTCATAACCCCGCAACCTTTCGATAACCACATCAAATGATTTCTTAAGATACGAAAAAGGCTGGCTGCCGATTTTCAAATGAGTCTGATAAGGACGCATCCCCAATGAAAAATCATTTTTGCCGGACAAGGGTTTCAGCCCCTTAATTTCAGCTGGAACGGGCTTACCATTGGTCAATGAGAATCCACGTTTGCAACGCGCTCTTTCTAAAATATGATTAAGTACATACTTTGAAAAAGTTAATAAATCCGGAGAATAAGATTGCAAAGGGATTACCGCAAGACTACTGCGATCGGCAGCAAGCTTTGTGACATCCTTTCGAGAGGCATAGTAAGGGAGGCATTTTTCTTCCATGCCGGAATAATCAACGGACTGCCCTTCAATTTTAATCCCGGCACGCATACCCATTACAATATTAATTCCGGCATTTTCAAGCACAGACAGGATATGCTCAGAAGGTTGCAGCCCCCACGATCCAGCTTTGAAAGCGCAAACTTTATACGCGGGATGCACAGGGCGCAAAAGATTTTCCAGATATTGAACACCCGCTTTAACCAGCTCGGCCTGCTCCTCAGGGAGAAGGCGACCAATATTCCATACATCAGTCAGATGGTGAAATCCATTTTTGTATACAGAATTAACCCACTGCGAATGTAGATGTAGCTGAACATCAAAACCCCTTTCCGCCATCAGCAGAACGGTTTCATCCCATAGCTTAGACTGAATTCTAACTTCAGAATGAACGAGGTGCTTCTTCATAGTAAGTTGATGAGCAACATCAACCATGAAAGTTACTTTAGCTCCATACTTATCAGCAATATTCATAAGGGATAAAGCTGGCAGATATTGCAATTCAGCAACATTTCCTAGCCCATTACCCATTACTTCAAAGTCGTCCTCAATAAGGACTAAAAATTTCTTTTTCATACAATACGAACCTATAAATCGGAGGATTTTGGATCAGGCAAGTAACTGCAAGCAGGCTTAGAAAGCCCCTCTTTATCTGTACAGGTGGAAAATTCCTCCTCAACAACCTCAAGTCCATTTTCTTCTATCTCTTTAATGAAAATTTCGACGAGTTCAGGATCAAGCGATGGCCCCGCCAGCTTTCTAAGAATACCAAAGGCTTTATCAAGAGACTTGGCCTCCTGATACGAGCGCGTAGTGGTGAGCGCATCAAAAACATCTACTATACTTAAAATTCGTGCGCCCATAGGAATCTCATCACCTTTGAGTGCATTCGGGTAGCCTGTCCCATCCAGCCTTTCATGGTGACTCCGTACATAATCCAAGGCTGGACCTAGAAACTTTAGCCCCCTCAGCATCCGGAAACCGGATTCAGGGTGCTGCCTTATTTCAGCAAGCATCTCATCATCTACACGGACATCTTCATTGAAAAACAGCTTATCGCTAAAGCCGATCTTACCTATATCATGGAGAATTCCAGCAAGCCCGACCGTCCAGACATCCTCTTCGGAAAACCCTGCACTGAGCGCCAGTCTGTGCGCATAGCGCCCGACCCGTTCACCATGTCCACGAGTATATTTATCACGCAGACTAAGCCCGCGTGCAGTAGCCTTAACAGTATTGACAATATTACTCTTCAAGTCATCATACGCCTGCTCAAGAGCAAACTCTCTGCCCTCAATCTTAACCATCATAAGCCCGACGGATTCCGCAATTTCACGAACATAGGGATCATAACCGTCTTTGGTCAGTTCCATAATATCATTGGAATAATTACCCCCAGAAATATCTTGAATACAGGCCAAAAGCTCAGTTAGACCATCCATTATTACGTACTCCCTATTGAAAATTTGTTTATTTTATTTAGTTATATAATGCGACACCGAATAAATAGCAAAAAACAACTTCACCTGAAACCCTGTAGCTGAATAATGGAATTCTCTTTTGACGGATTGAAGCTGATAGAGATATAAAGAATGCTGACCGGATAAAGCTTCTCATCAAACATGGGTGGACACGAAATTTGACCTATAAACATTTAAGCTAGAGAGATTTTTCGATGAATGAATCCGCACTTGTTATCTTTTCAGGCGGACAAGACTCCACCACATGTCTTGCCTGGGCTCTTGATCGCTTTAATGACGTTATGACCATTGGGTTCAGCTATGGACAACGGCATCACGTTGAGATGGATTGCCGGAAAAATATTTTGCAAGATATTGGAAAGCTGAACCCTCAGTGGAAAAACAATCTTAAGCATGACGAAGTCCTGAATATCGGCCTCTTTAATGAAATAGGCGGAACTGCCCTCACTGAAGATGTAGAAATTAGTATGGGAAAAAACGGTCTGCCTACGACATTTGTTCCCGGTCGTAATCTTGTTTTTTTAACTGCGGCAGCAGCATACGCATACAGACAGGGAATTCGTCATATAATACTCGGCGTATGTGAAACAGATTTCTCAGGTTATCCTGATTGCCGTGATGACACAATTAAAGCCATGCAGGTTGCACTCAATTTAGGCATGGAATCACGTTTTGTCATTCACACTCCATTAATGTGGATAGATAAAGCCGCCACATGGGATTTATCCCATAAAATAGGCGGGACTCCGTTCGTTGATTTCATCCGCGAACAGACCCACACATGCTATTTAGGGGACAGAACAAATCTTCACCCATGGGGATATGGATGTGGAGACTGCCCTGCATGTGAACTGCGAGCCAATGGCTGGGAACAGTTTGTAAAAAAGGGCACCAAATAATGAGTTTTAATGTAAATGAAATTTTCTACTCCCTGCAAGGAGAAGGACATCACACAGGCAGACCAGCTGTTTTCTGTCGTTTTTCAGGGTGCAATCTCTGGACGGGGCAGGATGTGGACCGCACTAAAGCGATATGTCAGTTTTGTGATACAAATTTCATTACCGCCGCTGAATCCGGCGGGACATTTGAAACGGCTTCCGAACTGATTACCGCAATTCTTTCATACTTTCCCGATTACAAGAATCAGGACTATAAACCCTATGTTATCCTGACCGGAGGAGAGCCGGCTCTTCAAATTACGCAGGAATTAATTTCAGGTTTGAAAGAAAACGGCTTGGAAGTCGGTATAGAAACAAACGGAACCAAGCCTCTTCCCAAAGATATTGATTGGGTAACGGTAAGTCCCAAAGCCGGAACAAAACTGGCTATAACTTCAGGGAATGAGTTGAAATTGGTTTGGCCGCAAGAAAGTATTCTTCTTGCTGATTTTGAAGATCTTAACTTCGAGCACCTCTATATCCAACCCAGGGGCGGAGCCGACAGTTCAAAGTCAACCGAGCTGGCGATAGAAATCTGTCTAAAAAATCCAGTTTGGAAGCTAAGCCTTCAAACTCATAAATTAATTGGAATTCAATAAGGAGCTAACATGAAGATATATGTTTCCATGACTTTTGACTCAGCTCACCGTCTACCGAATGTGCCTGAAGGACATAGATGCAGCAATTTGCACGGACACACATTTGTGACTGAAATTCATGTTACCGGTGATACAGGCGAACACACAGGCTGGGTCTGTGACTTCGGGGATATTAAAGCCCTTGCAAAACCACTTATTAATCAGCTGGACCACCATTACCTTAACGACATTGAAGGTCTGGAAAATCCCACCAGCGAAAATATTGCTATGTGGATCTGGAATAAACTGAGACCGCAACTTCCGAACCTTTTTAAAGTGGTCGTAAAGGAAAGCCCCACGTCTGCGGCTATTTACAAAGGGGAATAAACTTAACCTCGACATGAATCGCCAACTTAATCAGTCTTTAAAGAAGCCCCTTGTCTCAACAATTCGAGAAAGGGGCTTTTCTTCCCCCCCCTTCGCAAAATCACAATCCAGAGCTTTCTTTGAATGGTGCTTTTCGGATCGAAACAGAGTAACATTCCTCAAAACTTAAAAAGGAGAACACAGTGAATACTTCATTCAATTATTTCATCCCGACAAATATTATATTCGGTGCCGGACGTGTAAAAGAACTGGCAACAGTTACTCTACCCGGAACGAAGGCCCTAATAGTCATAAGTTCCGGTACATCAATGAAAAAATTTGGCTACCTCGATAAAGTAGTCGATGCGCTGAAAGCACAGAAAGTCGAAGCCGTAATCTTCAATAAAATCTTACCTAACCCGATTGTAGATCACGTCAAAGAAGGCGCGCAGATGGCCAGAGACAACGGTTGTGATTTCATAGTAGGCCTAGGCGGCGGTAGTTCCATTGATGCCGCAAAAAGCATCGCAATCATGGTTAACAACCCGGGCGAATACTGGGATTACATCGCAGGTGGAACAGGCAAAGCACAGCCTGTCACTGAAAAAGTACTCCCGCTCATTGCTATTCCAACAACTGCGGGAACAGGCACAGAAGCTGATCCGTGGACAGTTATCACCAACATGGAAACTCAGGAAAAAATCGGATTCGGTATCCCTGAAACTTTCCCTGTAATATCTATAGTAGATCCCGAACTGATGCTAAGCGTGCCCGCGCACCTAACAGCATACCAAGGCATGGATGCTTTCTTCCACGCGGCAGAAGGTTACCTAGCCACGGTCAACCAGCCCGCAAGTGATCTGTTCGCGCTCGATTCGGTCAGGCTCATCACAGAGAATCTTGCCGCCGCAGTTAAAGACGGAACCAACATGGAAGCTCGCACCGCGCTAGCATGGGCCAGCACTCAGTCCGGCATGGTGGAATCCACCTCCTGCTGTATTTCGCAGCATTCAATGGAACACGCACTTAGCGCGTTTGATCCTGCTGTACCGCACGGCGCAGGACTGATCTTGCTGAGCGTGTCATACTTCACATTCATGGCGCAGAAAGCTCCGGAACGTTTCCCCGCACTGGCACAGGCTATGGGTGTAGATGTCAGCAAGCTTCCTGAAAGCGAACGCCCAATGGCATTCATCACCGCTCTAAAACAGCTTATCAAAGACATTGATTGTGATGAGCTGAATCTTAATGATTTCAAACTAGATAAATCACAGGCCGGCGCACTTGCAGATAACGCAATGACCGCCATGGGATTCTTGTTCACTCTTGATCCTTACCAGATGAATAAGGATGAGGTTGTTGGGATTTTTGAGAGTGCTTTTGATGCGTAGGGGTTAGGTCGGGTTGGTTTTAAGAGAAGATTGGTTTATTGGTTTTAATTAAGAATCCCCTCTTTCGTTTGTTCGAAGGAGGGGATTTTTATAGCGTAATAATAAAATAACCAGACTAACTTGGCGGGAGGCACACCAAGCAGGCTCTTCATACATATCTTCCTAATTATTACATGGCAGAGCCATAGTAGCGATAGCCGAAGTGCTCTAAACTCTCGCGTTTAGGGTCAATCATGCCGTAATTTATAAAATAATCACTAGAAATATATTCTATTTCATGCTGTCATTGGGAACTATAGTACAGTATGTTTTGCCAGAGTATTTAGCTAAAAACTCCATAGGGATAGTAACTTCTAATTCAAGAGCTAGGTCTTTTTGAGCTTTAGGAAAGGGCAAATAAAATTCAAGAATAGCTACAGATGAGTTTTCACCTTTAACAATAACTTGTCTTCTCTGTGGTTGAGCGGTTGTCCCTTCTTTAAGAATCTGACCTTGAGATATGAATTTATATTTTAGTGTACCTGCTTCATACCTCAAGTCATCAAAAGCGTATCTGTCCGGCAGAGAAATGTATAATGCGTAGCGAGTTTTATATTTGAAATGTATTGGAATTGTAATTTTTTCCCCTTTTTTAAGAACATCAAGCGGAGCACGAAATATTTCCGCATAAAATTCTTGTGGAAAGATGTAAGACTGAAAATAATTACTTGAATACACCATAAATATCCCCGCGAGCATAGCACCAATGATTAATATATATTTCATTATAGATCTCACAAAAAAGGGGAGGGGCCCTCCCCTTTTTTTATTTCTTTAAGGGTTAAATTATTATCGTTGCTTGTCTCCGCGTTCAAGTTCAGAGTATCTCTTGCGCAATTTGTCTGAATAATCCTGACAATTATTCTTTTTCCCGCCAACACCACATAAATTGTATTCCTCTGAAGTAGTGCTTTTTTGAGAACGCCTCATACGTTTATCATCATAATGTTTGTCTTCTAGCTTATACCCTTCGGTTGTTTCTTTGTTCCCGAGGCCTTCCTTGAACAACCCAATATTATCCCCACTCCCATCCTCATAGAATCCATGCTCGTGTTTTAACTCAAGGTTCTTTTTATCCAGAACTTCGTTAATTTTATCTTTGTTAGCACCAATCACATGTGATGATACTTTACCGATAGGGGTTGCTTCTATGACTTTTTTCATAGCCGCCGTAGCAATTTTTCCAGTTTTACTTTCTTTAGAGCTAAGTCCCTCTAATTTTCTCTTTCCAAATCTAAATAACCCCGTCCGATCTACAAAGTTAATAGGGTCATCCAAACAGTACCCATAAACATCAATATCCCCGCCAGCGAAACCAATCGTATCTGGAGTTATGAACCGCCCAATGGCAGAATCATATTCACGATAACCGAAATGGATAAGGCCCGTATCTTTATCGTGCAATCCAGCGGAAAAACCTAAGTATAAATCATGATCGTGATTACTATTCTGAATCTTCCTACCGAAAGAATCATATAGGACTTCCTGTAAACTATTTCCTACCATGTCGGCAACAGTAAAAATACTACCCAGCTGATCAGTCGCTAGCAAGTAAACTTCTTCGTCTTTAGCCATCGCAATGGGGTCGCCATCTTCGTTATATTGAAAACGGGTCATGCCTGTCGAATCTTCAACCGCCGCCAAAGTGGTCAAATCAGTCCACTGATAACGCTGGTAAAGTTTGTCGTTTATGAGCTTTTCGGTGCGCAATCCGTTTTCATCAAAGCGATATTCGATGAGCGTTCCGTCCGGCAAGGTAACTTCACAAAGCTGTCCGGTTTCAAGATAGTTGTAACGAGTAATCTGTCCTGACTCGTTTTTTTCAACCAAATCACCATCGCTGTTGTAGCGATATGTTGTGGTTCCAGCCTGAACAAGCTGTCCAATCTGGTTGTAGGTGTAGTTGCTAAGTTTTCCACCCGTAACATGGGATTGAGTGCGCTGCCCCTGATTGTTGTACGCATACACCTCAACGGCCTTGCCCGAGTAGTAAGCCGTAATGAGTCTTCCCTCGGAATCATACTTATAGTTGAGTTCGTGCTGACTTTCTGTAGACGCAAATGCTTTGTTTACGATTCTTCCTGTTTCGTTGCGCTCAGTGGATAGTGCTGCAAAGACTTCATTTGTTTCTGGTGACGTGAATTTTACGAGCTGGTCCTTTGCTCCACGCAGATCAACTGAATCCCGCTGCATTTCGTCATGAATTGACTGCCCTGTACCGGATTGCGGCCCAGAGTTATGTCGAGTCTGCTGGTTCTGTTGCCTTTGCTGACTCTGTTGTCTCATAAGCTGTTCACGCTCAGAAGAGACTTGTTGACCGTAGCTTGTTTTAGCCAAACCTTGCGTAAGTGGATGACTGGGGTTTTCGGACATGAAATTGGCATGTGCGAATCTTTTTATTTCCTTGTACTGATCGCGCTCTTGTTCGTAGCTTCGCTTCTGCTGATCCCATCTGCTTTTGACATCTGGCTTCATCATTGACGGATACATACGATCGGAATGTGAAAACTCCGACTGATCAAATCTTGGTTCTTCGAACCTTGCCCCATTTGCTCTGGAAACCAGCTCATACATGTTCTCAAGCTGCATTTCAGGCGGTTCGTTCTTGCCGTACATTCTTAGTGATAAAGACAAATCATCCCATTTCTTTTCCTGTAATACGTAGTTCGAAAATTCTGACATAGTTTAAATCTCCATGTTAAAGTTTTTTTGAAGGTTGGCCAAACAGAAATTGTTTAGACCTTTTTTCCTCCATTCAAACTCCAGAATAATCGATAAACCGGACCTGAAACAGCCGAGTCAGGTCCGGCTGTGAAAAAAATGTGTAAACACCATAAAAAAATCCCCCCCCCCTTGATTCAACAAGAGAGGGGGGATTCCAAATTCTATATTCCAAATAAAAACCGAATCTATTTTACTTAAGCAACATGCTCCCGAAAAGCCTGAACAGTATTGATAAGCAACTGTGCGATAGTCATAGGCCCTACTCCGCCGGGAACTGGTGTCATTGCACTAGCAACATCTTCAAGTCCCGCGTAATCACAATCACCAACCAAACCTTCGTCTGTGCGGTTAATACCTACATCAATAACTACTGCGCCGGGCTTCACCATATCTCTGGTGATAAACTTCGGCATGCCGATGGCGGCGAATACGAAATCTGCGCTCTTAACTTCTTCTGCTAAATTTGCGGTGCGTGAATGACACACAGTCACGGTGGCGTTTGCGAAATCACCGTACTGCATCAGCATCATGGCTAGTGGCTTACCTACGATATTTGAACGGCCTACTACTACGGCTTTTTTGCCGGAAGTTGGTAGATTGTAGCGCTCTAACAGGGTCATGATTCCAGCGGGTGTGCAGGAACGGAAACCGGGCAATCCTAGCATTAACTTACCGACATTCATTGGGTGAAAGCCGTCAACATCTTTAGCGGGATCAATAAGTTCTAGACAGCGCTGGCTGTTGAGTCCTTTTGGAAGAGGAAGCTGGAGCAGGATACCGTCAACGGAATCGTCACCATTAAGCTTATTGATCAGGTCTTCAAGTTCCTGCTGAGAAACTCCGCCATCGATGTGATGCGCGAAAGAAACAATCCCTGATTTTTCACAGGCGATTTTCTTATTGCGAACATAAACTTCTGATGCTGGATCTTCTCCGACAAGAATGACGGCCAAACCGGGCGCTCTGCCATATTGTTCTTTAAGGGAATCAACTTCAATCTTAAGCTCGCCGCGAATGGTGAGCGCTGTTTCTTTTCCATTAAGTATATTCATAGTGCTTTCTCCGTGCTGAGTTGTTTTAGACACTGCCTTCATATAATACAAAGGGCCGGAACGCAATTGCGCTCCGGCCCCGTGAATAATCTATAAACAGCAGCTCGTCTTAGCTTTCTGGGAAGAATGCTTCGCGAAGAGCTGGTCCGAAGTAAATGCCTTCGTCTTCAAGATCTTCTTCGATGCGGAGAAGCTGATTGTACTTAGCAAGTCTGTCACTACGGCACAAAGAACCGGACTTAATCTGTCCAGTGTTTAGACCAACAGCGAGATCAGCAATGAAGTGATCGCTGGTTTCACCAGAACGATGAGAAACAACGGTGGTGTAACCAGCCTGCTTAGCAAGCTCAATGGTATCGAGGGTTTCAGTCACAGTTCCGATCTGATTAAGTTTAATCAGAATGGAGTTACAAACTGCACGCTCGATGCCTTCTGCAAGGATTTCAGGATTAGTAACGAAAACATCGTCACCTACAAGCTGAACGCGCTCACCAAGTACTTCGGTGTGACGCTCCCAGCCTTCCCAGTCGCCTTCTGCAAGTCCATCTTCGATGGAAATAAGCGGGAAGCGATCGCAGAAATCAGAGTAGAATTCAGTAAGTTCATCAGAAGTGAATTCTTTGCCTTCGCCTTTCAGCACGTACTTACCGTCTTTGTAGAATTCGGAAGCAGCAGCGTCAATTGCAAGAGCGATATCACGGCCCGGAGTGTATCCAGCCTTTTCGATTGCTTTAATGATGTATTCAAAAGCTTCAGCGTGGGAATCAAGATCCGGCGCGAATCCACCTTCATCACCGACAGCGGTATTAAGACCGTCTGCAGCGAGAATGGATTTGAGTGCGTGGAAAGTTTCTGCGCCCATGCGAAGAGCTTCTGCGAAAGTTTCAGCGCCGAGAGGCACAATCATGAATTCCTGAATATCGAGATTGTTCGGTGCGTGCTCTCCACCGTTGATGATATTCATCAATGGAACAGGCAGAAGTTTAGCATTTACGCCGCCAAGGTACTGGTAGAGTGGAATCCCTAACAGATTTGCAGCAGCTCTTGCTACAGCCATGGAAACGCCTAGCATTGCATTAGCGCCGAGTCTTTCTTTGTTCTCGGTTCCATCAAGATCAATAAGGAAGTTATCAATGGAAACCTGACGAAGAGCATCCTGTCCAACAAGTGCTTCCGCAATTTCTTCACGAACGTTAGCAACAGCTACCTGTACGCCTTTTCCGCCGTAACGGTTCTCATCTCCATCACGAAGTTCTAACGCTTCGCGAACACCGGTAGATGCACCGGAAGGAACTGCAGCACGGCCAGTTGCGCCAGATTCAAGAACCACTTCAACTTCAATTGTGGGGTTACCTCTGGAATCAAGAATTTCTCTAGCCCAGACAGCTACGATAGTGCTCATGCTTTTCTCCTTAAAAATTGATAAAACTTTCTAGTTGCGCCCATTATTCTTTCACGCCAAACCATGCCATGCGAAGCCCGTCCAAAAGGAGTGTAGGCTCCACGCGGTTAATGGCCCGACAAACTTCAGCGATCTTTGTAGCAAAGCCGCCAGTGGCAATGAGTTCGACCTCACCGCCCAAAGTACCACTTAATCTTTCACTCAGCCCTTCAACCATGGCGGCAAATCCGAAAATAAGCCCCTGATTCAGGCTGTCCGCGGTGCTTTTACCAGGCCGTATGACCGTGGTTTCAAGCTCAAGAGTAATATGTGGAAGCTTTGCTGTGCCAGAGGAAAGCGCCTTTGTAGACGACAATACTCCGGGACAAATCAAGCCACCCATATATGCATTACCAACGACGCAATCAAATGTTGTCGCCGTACCGAAATCAACCACAATCAAATTCTCACTATCACTAATAAGGCGCCCCGAAAAGGCCGTAACAAGCCTATCCGCTCCGACTTCCCATGGCCGCTCATAATGATTTTCGATGCTCAGCTTAATATCATCAGGTGCAAAGCTAAGCTCGCAGGAAAAAAATCTTTTAACGGCAGACTTCAAAATCGGGTTCATAGGCGGCACAACAGAAGAAACGGCACCTCCGATAATCTCGTCCGGAGAATATCCCGCAACTTTACATATTTCTAGAAGCCTAAGCCCCCAGGAGTCAGCAGTCCCACCGGGATCTGTTGGCAAAACGAAAGATGGCCCAATTTCCGAACGTGTCGAAAAACCGATCTTAGTGTTAGTATTTCCAACGTCGAAAAGTAAAATAACTTCATGTTTCAAAAAAGTCTCCGAAATTGAACAAAATTTGTATCACAATGCGGCCTGAGAGCTCTGTTCCAACTGCGCACTTTTAACTTTTTCACCGAAAATGACAACCGGCGTCAAAACAACCGTTGCAGCATTAAGATGTACTAGTCCTTACCACATTCCTGAAAAACTAAAAACATATAGCTGTAACTTTATTGCGACAACTTCATGCACTAGTCACGAGTAGCTTGACTGCGCGTACTTCATTCCAGTGCAGTAATCAATAAGAGATCTCTTAAGACGGTACGTTATAGGCAATTATATCTGCCCATATTGTTCAACTTAAGACTCATGAGAAAGCTTTATTGATAGAGTATATTGACTTGAATACAAATAAAAACTAACTAAAAGGTGTCATTTAAATCATATCCATTTCAATACTACAAGCATTGCGGAGCGCAACTGTGACGGACAAAAAACTTCTCTCCATTGCAGAGATTTCCCGCTTACTAGAAGTCCCGGAATCAACTCTTCATTATTGGAAAAACCGTTTCGCGCAGTACCTTCCAAGTACAGGCCGAAATCGTCAAAAAAGATTTAAGCCAGAAGCGGTAGAAATGTTCTCACTCATAGCAGCAATGCTTAAGCAAGGACACACCACCGAAGATGTGATGGCTGAACTATCTAAAAAATATCCAGTTAATGTCGCAATTGAACAGATTATGCCAGAAGGTTCTGAGCAAGCAGTTCCCATGCAATCCGCAACAGTCGGCATTGAGCCTGCGGTTCAAATTGCCGCAGCAATGGGCGCAGAAATAGCAAAGTCTATTAATGAGGGATTAAAAGGACTATTTGCAAGTCTTCCTCCAGCTTCCATCGGGGTAGACCCGGCCATATCTGAGGAAATCAGGTGCGGCATTGAAAAGACAACTAAAGATTTAAATGAGCAGGGTGAGAACATTCAAACCCTCAAATCAGAGAACACCGAACTCAAAGATAAGCTATCTATAATGGAAGCAGAGCTCGTAAGACTGCGCAAAGATAGACGAGAACTTGAAAAGTACCTTCTTGACAAGCTGAAAGCCGTAACTAAATAGCTTACTAGAAAGCCACAATTACGCCGGAATCACGGCGAAGGCTTCCCCTTTATTCACACCATATATTACCTTCCGGTTGTCACTATGACAGCCGGAGGGAATTTAATTTTTTGGAGAAAAACGAATGACTGAACAGACAGAAAAATTTGAATTTAAGGCTGAAATTAACCAGCTTCTCGACATCCTCGTCCACTCTCTCTACACCAACCGCGAAATTTTCATGAGAGAGCTAGTATCAAACGCTTCTGATGCTCTTGATAAAATGCGTTTTGAAACAACCCGCGATCCTGAACTTGATGACGACATCGAACCGCAGATCAGTATTTCCTACAATGAAGAAGCTAAGACGATCACAATAGCTGACACCGGAATAGGCATGACGAAAGAAGAAGTCATGGCAAATATCGGAACAATCGCACATTCCGGCTCTGCTGAGTTCATCAAGCAGGCAGTTGATTCCAAAGAAAATCTGGACAGCCTCATTGGTCGTTTCGGAGTTGGCTTTTACTCCGCTTACATGGTTTCAGACAAAGTTGTTGTCCGCACAAAATCTTTCAAGAAAGATGCTCCTGCTATTCAGTGGACTTCTGATGGTAAGACCAACTATGAATTGACCATTCTTGATGAAGAAATGGCTCACGGAACTTCCATTGAAGTGTTCCTCAAAGACGACATGGTTGAGCGTTTCGGTTCCGAAGATAAGCTTAAAGGAATCATTTCCAAGCACTCAAATTTCGTTTCTTTCCCAATCATGATTCAGGACGAAAGGGTCAACACCGTAACAGCTCTCTGGCGTGAACCTAAGTTCCAGATCAAACAGGAACAGTACGAAGAATTCTACAAATTCCTCACCTACGATTCACAGCCACCTATCAGCAATCTTCATTTCTCCGTTGATGCTCCGGTTCAGTTCAACAGCCTTCTTTTCGTGCCTGAAAAAGATCTCGATATCTTCGGCATGGATCGCGACAACTGGGGAATCGACCTTTACGTCCGCAGAGTACTCATCGAGCGCCAGAATAAGAATCTGCTCCCTGAATACCTCAGTTTCATCAAAGGTGTCGTAGATACCGAAGACCTACCGCTGAATATTTCCCGTGAGACACTACAGGACAACCTGCTCATCGGTAAAATCCGTTCAACAATGACCAAGCAGGTTCTCGGACAGCTTGAAAAAATCGCAACAGACGATCCAGAAACATACGCAAAATTCTGGAAAGCGCACGCTAAGATTTTCAAAGCAGGTCATCAGGATTTCTTGAACAAAGATAAATACGCAAATCTTCTCCGCTTTGATTCATCCAAAGCTGAAGCCGATACTCTCGTATCATTTGATGATTACATCGAGCGCGTAAAAGAAGACCAGAAAGAAATATACTATGCATTCGTTGCCAGCCGTGAAGCTGCCAACCTAAACCCGCATCTTGAAATCTTCCGCAATAAAGATATCGAAGTTATGTACCTTTACGAACCAATTGATGAGTTCGTCATGGAAGGGCTTCGTGAGCACAAAGAATTCAAGCTTATAGCCGCTGAATATGCTGACCTCGAAAACCTCGATAAGTTTGAATCAGCTAAAAAAGAAAATGAAGCTACTCCGCTAAATGAAGAAGAAACAAAAGACATGGACGCTCTAGCAGCGAAGATGAAAGAAGTACTTGGCGATGAAGTAGCTGAAGTTATCATTTCTGAAAGACTCAGCGACAGCCCATGCCGCCTGATCAGCCCTTCCGGAGGAATGACATCCTCCATGGAAAAGATCATGAAAGTCATGCACAAGGATACTTCAATCCCAACCAAGACTATGGAAATCAATGCTGATCATCCTCTTCTCCGTTCAATGCTGAACATTTTCAAAGTCAACGCAGACGATGAGTTCATTGAACTATCCTCCAGGCAGTTGCTTGAATCAGCACTTCTACTTGAAGGCTACCTGAACGATCCTCACGCGCTTGTAGGCAGAATCCAGAATCTGCTAACGAAAGCGGGCGGATGGTACGCAGAGCTAGAAAAGAAAGACTAGCCTTTACCACACAATCACAAAAAAAGACTCCGTTTGCAAACTAGCAAACGGAGTCTTTTTTATGATATTTATTAAATATGATATTTTTTGCGATTTTCAGCAATCAATGTTAAGCCCAAATAACTACTATACTATTATTTAAAGAGGGATATCGAATAATTGAAGAATGGCAGATCTTACGATCTAAGTTAGTATTGTTTTATTAATAAATAGAGAGGTCTTCAATGAATTTTAAAGACTATGCTGATCGTTTTGAGCTTGATAAAGCATTAGAAAGATTTTGCGGAGACAAAGAACTGCTCTGTGAAGCTATCGCCATATACAAAGAAGAAGCAAAAAAACACCTCGAAAAAATTGAAATGCTCCTTCAAACAGGCGATCTGCAAAAAGCTTCGCTTCATGCCCACACCTTAAAAGGTGAATCTGGAACAGTCGGAGCCGCCGCCGCACAATTTGCAAGTGATAAATTGGAAAAAGCGACTAAAAATAACGAACTAAAGAACTCGCAAGAGCTCTATGAAAAAGTCACTGAAGAAGCAAACTTGGCCTTTAAATTTCTTCCCGAAACAATAGAACAAATTTAATGTAATATTTTTTAGGACCATCTTTCAAGTTGATAGCGAGACCGGAACCTATACTTATTAATTTACAAATGAAGACACAAAGAAGTAGTGATGAAAAAGATTCTTATAATTGATGATGACCCTAAGATGCGGGACCTGCTCAAACACTATTTGAAGAAAGAGCAAGCAACTATTCTATTCGCCCCCGACGGCGAAGAAGGTATACAGTTGTTTGCAGACCATGAGATCGACCTTGTAATATTAGACATTTTCATGCCCAATATGGATGGAATTCAAACCATTATAGAAATAAAGCAGAAAAAAACAGATAGCAAAATTATAGTTATTTCTGGTGGTGGGGAACATACCGGACTTGAATATATTAAACAGGCCAAAGCTCTAGGCGCAAAAGAAGCCCTGGTTAAACCATTCACTAAAGCTGATTTCCTGAAAACTGTTCATGGAATGATGAGCTGACACATCTGATTTAAATTACTTCAAACTACCTGCGCGAACACGCAAGCCCCAGCCCAAGGCCGACAAAAGATGTTCCAAGAACCTTATTCATATACCTGCCGGCAAAAGATTCTTTAATGAGCCCTGTAACCTTCTCTCCGCCAGTTGCATAAATCATCATACAGCCGAACGCTATAAGCGTAAGCAAGCCTAAGAGCATTGCAAAGTGCTGAATCCCAGCATACTGAACGCTGATAAATTGCGGAAAAAGCGCGCTGAAAAAAACAATCGCTTTCGGATTACCAGCAGCAACCCAAAATCCCTGCATGAATAATTTCTGAGAAGAAACAATTTCTCCATTGGCGGATTTTTGAGCGTTAACCTTAAACTCGCCGGAAAAGATCATTTTTATTCCTATCCAGACAAGATAAGCCGCCCCCGTATACTTAACCACCATGAACGCTGTTTCTGAAGCCGCCAAAAGAGCGCCAAGCCCCGCGATGGAAATCACAGCCTGTAAAAAAGAAGCTGCGCTATTTCCAAGGGCAGTCGCCATCGTTTTTTTAGCGCCAAACCTCATACCGTGCGACAAAGCCAGTATCATACTCGGCCCAGGTATTATCGATGCAAGAAAAACTGTGACAACATACATAACCCAAAATTCTAGCGACATAGCTGACCTCTCAGAAAACCCTGTTATATATCTTCCAATGTAATTCCCAACAGATATAAAGAAACCGGGCTTGATAAAAATCAAACCCGGCTTTTATTAACTCTAGGAAAACTGAAACAGTTTGTACTATTTCAACTATGCAGATTCAAGTTCTGCCGCAGCTTTTTCTACAGCATCAACAAATCCCTGTCTGGCTTCGATAATTTTAGCGCCGATCTTATCATCATGTAGAGCTAAAATCTGAGCTGCCATCCATGCAGCATTTTTAGCTCCGACTTTATCAAGAGCAAGAGTTCCAACTGGAAATCCCGGAGGCATCTGAACAGTTGCCAGAAGCGCATCCATTCCACCTAAAGCGGAACCGCAAATAGGCACGCCAAGCACAGGCTTAATAGTTTTAGCAGCAACGGCACCAGCAAGGTGAGCTGCAAGTCCGGCGGCACAGATAAAAATCTGGCAACCTTTAGCTTCTAGATCCTTCACAAGATTAGCAGTCCTTTCAGGAGTGCGATGTGCGGAAGAAACCGTGAAAACATGTGGAATATCTAATTTGGTAAGCAAGTCAGAACAAGGCTGCATTGTGTCCCTGTCTGAAATTGACCCCATAAAAATGGCTACTTTTGCTGCGCTCATTATTTAAGTCCTTTATTTCCGATATCGCGGCGGAAGTACGCGTCCTTAAAGGAAAGTTTTTCTACAGCTTCGTAAGCTTTCGCCTGAGCTATAGAAAGGTCGCTCCCTAGAGCGGTTACGCCCAGTACACGGCCTCCGTTAGTAAGAGTTTTCCCATCCTGATATGTTGTACCAGCTTGGAAAACCTTAACACCTTCAACCTGCTCAGCTTCTTCAAAGCCAGTAATTTCCATGCCCTTTTCGTAAGGACCGGGGTAACCGCCAGCAGCCATAACAACACACATGGTTGTTTCTGACTTAAGCTTAACGTCCACCTCAGAAATTCTACCCTCAACACAGGCAAGCATTATTTCGGCAAGATCACTATCAAGACGCATAAGTAGCGGCTGACATTCAGGATCACCGAAACGCACGTTATATTCTAAAACTGAAGGTCCATCAGGTGTGTACATAAGTCCAGCGTAAAGGATACCTACGAAAGGCTCTCCTCTGTCTGCCAGAAGCTTAAGCACAGGCTTGATACACAGTTCAGCTGTTTCTTCGTATTTTTCGCGAGGCAAAATCGGAGCAGGACTATATGCGCCCATACCACCGGTATTTGGCCCAGTATCTCCTTCACCCACAGCTTTGTGGTCCTGAGCGGAAGGAAGGAGCGCGTAATCTTCACCTGAGCAGAATGCCAAGAAAGAAGCTTCTTCACCTTGAAGCGCTTCTTCAACAACAACTCTTTCTCCGGCAGATCCGAAATCTTTTCTTATCATCATTGATTCGAGGGCTTCGATTGCTTCTTCAACTGTAGAAGCAACTACAACACCCTTACCTGCTGCAAGTCCGTCAGCCTTGATAACAATAGGAGCGCCCTTGCTTTCAACAAAAGTTTTAGCACGTGCAAATTCATCAAAGACCTGAAATGGTGCAGTAGGCACGCCGGAATCACGCATAACCATCTTAGAAAAAGCTTTGCTGCCTTCAAGATTTGCGGAATATGCTCCCGGACCGAAACATGGAATGCCCTCTTTAGACAGAGCTTCCTTTATACCTAAAACAAGAGGTAATTCAGGACCTGCGACAACAAGGTCTATTTTATTTTCTTTAGCAAATTTAACCAGACCGGGTAAATCATCGTCTTTGATCGGAACGTTTGTGCCTTCAAGACGAGTTCCCCCGTTTCCCGGTGCAATAAAAATTTCAGAAACCTTCGGGCTCTGCCCAAGTTTCCAAGATAAAGCGTGTTCCCTTCCACCTGAACCGACTATAAGTACTTTCATGATTTTCCTCTCCACTGATTAAACTAAAGCTGACTTAGATAAATATAGCGATTTTGGCAAGAAAAGCATCACAATCTACAAAAAAACGGAGCAACAAAATTGCAGGAGCAAATGATTTAAAATAAAATCATTCCTGCTGTTATCCGGAAATTCTGACATCTGCGGCAATCACCCCGAGCACATTTCCTTCAGGACTGAGGAAAGGGCCTGACACAGTAATACAATTCTGCCCTGAAGCAGAAGATTGATATACGTCTGAAATATAGAGGGTTTTATCTTCGAGGGGCCCAGTAAACCAAGCACGTCCAGCCCAATTTGACCCACATGAGGAGCTATCCTCTTCATACCCCTGAACCTGTCCGGAAATATTGCTGATGGTCTGAACACCGTGATGATCCGTAATGTACACGAGTTCAAGAAATGAGTGTTCCCGCACATATTTTCTCACGGCCCGTTCCTGCAATTCGCGATCACGAGACTGCACGTCCTTTGATGTGGCAAGTAAACTGATAACTTCCTGTACCTTACCGTTACCGACTAACTGAAACACTCCGATCATATCATCAAGGTCAGAGATACGTCTACCTAGGGCACCTACAGAATCAGATGCTCCGGACATAGCTTCGCCTGTTTCGTCTGAAATAGAATGAACTTCTGTAACGCCTTCCCGCACATCACTGCTAGCCTCGGCCTGCTGAATGGCTTCTTCGGCAATTTTACGAACCCGTACAGAACTCTTTCCGGCAAGAGAAACGATATCAACAAGAGCCTCCCCTGACTGAGTTGCAAGCTGAGAAGCGTCACCCGCCAGACCTGCGATGGTATCAACTCCAGCAATGGTGTCCTCTACATGCTGCTGTATTCTACCTATTTCAGTTCCGACATCACGGGTAGCTTCCATAGTTTTTTCAGCCAAATTACGAACCTCATCCGCCACCACGGCAAATCCGCGCCCCGCATCACCAGCTCGCGCGGCTTCAATTGCAGCGTTCAAGGCAAGAAGATTTGTCTGATCCGCAATATCTGAAATAACATTCATAATATTGCCAATGCCATCAGCCTGCACTCCGAGTCCTGCAACAAGCCCGTTAAGCTCGTTAGAATTTTCAAGAACAGATCCGATGGATTCAATCGTCTTCTTAAGAACAACTTCCCCGGACTGCGCCTGCTCAGCTGCGCTTTCTGCATCATCAGCAGCAGTTTCAGCGCGAGTTGCAGACTGAGCAATGGAAACATCAATCTGCTCCATGGAAGTAACAACCGAAGACAATAACCCCTGCTGCTTTTCCGCCCCGTCCCGAGCGCGCAAGGAGGCATCACCAAGAAGAGTTGACTCGCTGCGGAGTCCCTCAACTGCGGCCTCAAGAGTTTTTGCCGCAGAAAGGAGCCCCTTACAACGGGCCTGCTCCGCATGCGCTCTGGCATCATCGGCCAGGTGATATGCTTTTTCTTTCTTCTCCTTCTGAACACGCACATCATTTTCGGCTGTTTCAAGCTTGGCAGTTAATGACTTAACATGTTCCCCAAGCCCCACAGATTCAGGAAAATTCTTATGAACTTCTGAGAGATCACATTCCAAAGGGCGGCCGCCGTAAACTGACTCCATCCATTGATTTCCGAGTTCGCAATCTTTTGCTCCGCGAAGTGAAATAACAAAATCGACCACCAATATAGTTGCAAGCCCCCCCACGAAAAGTGAAAGCAAAGGAATAGTGCTGCTACCTGCAAAAGGTTCAGGGAGAAAAATAAGAAGCAAACAAATTGCAACAAAGACCAAAGCGTCAACGAGCATATGGATTATCATTCTAGGAAACATCACTAACTCCTTAAAAAACCTTATTAAGAGTCGGAAACAGCAAATTCGAGTGCTCCGACAAGCTCCTTCACATGTTCACGATCTTCAATCTTTCCCCAGCCCGAATTTTCCACATGAAAAACATCAAAAACACTGTTTCCCGTTGTAGAAATTCTCGCCATGCGCAAATCAATATTCATGCGTGAAAAAGTTGTTGCAATATCATAGAGAATTCCGGAACGATCCTGCGTCTTAACTTCAAAAATTGTATAAGATTCACTGGAATCGTTATCGACTGAAATCTGTGTTGAAACCTTTGCAGAGTTTGACTTGGCGAAAAGTGAATTCCTTTTTTTATGCAAACGGTAATCAAGCGAGAGCCTGCCAGTCATGGCGTACATAATGGACCGTTCAACCCGCGCCCATAAATCCTCCGGAATTGATTCGGCGGGAGGAGTTTTAACAGTGAAAATATTCACAGCTGTTCCATCACTCCATGAAAAGATCTCCGCGGACAAAATATTGATTGAGTGAAGAGCGAGCACTCCCGTTTGAGAAGCGAATAAGAAATTCTGATCACGTGAAATAATTACCAGCCTTGTTCGACCATCTTCAATTTCCGCAACATCTACTATATTAAGCCCCTTACCCCCCTTACCACTGGGCTTGCGAATAAGATCCTTTTCATATGCCCCGTTAAACCTACGGACGAGCTGCATGTGCGAAACTATTTCGTCTGGCTCTTCATTTAAAATATACCTGTCCGGCATCGCGCTGAGCATTGTATCAATCAGCTCTTCACCCAGTACATCTGAAGCTAGAGCTTTAACCTTTTCAAGGGTGGTTGCGATTTTCAGAGAACTATCTACTTCAAGCAAATCGCCTTCAGTCAAGACATGGTTCAAGCCGTTATATAGTTCCCTTAGCAGAGATTCACTCCATGAATTCCAGACTCTCGGGCCTGTTGCCATGGAATCGGCCATAGAAAGAATAAAGAGAAGCCGAAGCCTTCTAGGGGTTCCAACCTTGCGCCCAATCTCAAGAAGCGAATCCACATCACTCAAATCAATGCGGCGAGCCGCTTTCACCAGCACCAGATGGGACCGAATCAAAAAAAGGATGTCTTCGTTAAATTCAGATGGAAAATTTGTCTGTGAGAGGATCTTTGCAGTAATTTCTGCGCCCCGCTCACTATGCTCTCTACCGCCTTTTCCTATGTCATGAAAAAAGGCCGCTAAAACCAAAATATCTAGATCCGCATCAGTTAAAAATTTATCATTAAACTTGTCCTCTAAATTGTCAGGCGATTCAAACTCTTCCCTGAAAATATCGCAGCATTTATGAACGGTGAGTAGGGAATGCCTGCCCGGAGGATATTTATGATAACCGTCGTAAGGAACAAGTGCTGCTAATTTTGAAAAGGCAGGAATAAAGGAGCCGATCAATCCGCTATCAAGCATTTCAAGAGATGCTCTCCAGCCGAAAGGTCCCTTAAAAATTTTTACTAAAGAACCTAAGGCATCGCTAATAGAAATATCGGAGATATCATCAAGAGCAGCTACAGCGCGGCGAGTATCACGGGTCAGGGGATCTCCGCTATGAGATTTTATTTCAAAAAGATTTAAAGCAGATTTCAAAGTAACCAGGCCATCTGAACTAATGAAGTTCAGTGAATCGCGAAGGAAAGTTTCCCTATACAATGAATTGCCGAGAGACCTCACGCGAACCATTGCCGCATGCAGTTCATTTAGCAAATCCTGACCGCGCTTTGCTGGAGAATACCCTTTCACGCCGCAAAGTGACGCGACATCGGCAAGCCGCTCAATATCCAAACGGTCCACCTTACGACCTGAGACTAAATGCAACGCGGAGCGTACTCTTATTAAAAGAGCTTCATCTTTAAGCAGATTTTCAAGATCATCATCACTCAGCGGGAAATAGTTCCCCTTAATACTTGCACACCAGTGAACGAACTGAACATCTCTAAGAGTCCCCCATCCATTCTTAAGATCAGGCTCAAGAACAACAGAGTCCATACCGACTCCGATAGCGCTGCGGTTATCCCATATTGTTTTGCAAAATGAATCGCCTGCAGCAGGAATAACCTTCTCTTTAAATTTGACGGCAAGAGTCTCGAAAGGAATTTCACTACCCGCTACAAAACGTAGATCAAGCAATGAACCAAGCACTTTGAAATCGTCTTTCGCAAGTTTAATATTCTGTTGAACACTGCGGACGCCATGGCCAACTTCAAATTTCAAATCCCACAACGGATGAAAAAGAAAAGCCGCCAAATCTTCCAAGTTAAGTTTTTTAGGAGAATCAATCAGTAGCAATACGTCCAAATCAGAAAAAGGAGAGAGCTTTCCTCGCCCATACCCCCCGACGGCAACGACGGAAATACCCGCAAAGCCCGGCAGGAGTCCTTCACCTATAGCCTCCTCCAGCCTTGCTCTAAAATATTCATCTACAAGAAGAGACATGCGCTGGGAAAAGTCTTGCGGCATGCTCTTAGAGCATGCCGCAAGGAGAATTTCACGCCCTGCATGAAGGGATTCAACCGAAGTGAGCGGTCCGGACAAAGATGTCATTAGATTGCTTCAGTTCCCGTTTCACCCGTACGTATACGGACAACTTCTTCAACAGGCGTTACGAATATCTTTCCATCACCGACTTTACCGGTCAGTGCCGAATTACGAACAGCTTCAAGAACTTCAGGTACTCGTTCTGCTTCAACAACTATTTCGATTTTAGTCTTGGCGATAAAATCAACCTGATATTCTGCGCCGCGGTATACTTCTTTATGACCGCCCTGACGCCCGAAACCTTTTACCTCGGTAACTGTCATTCCTTTCAAACCCAAATCAGCGATAGCTTCCTTTACATCATCAATCTTGAAAGGTCTTACGATAACTTCTATTTTCTTCATTATATTATCCTCTTAAATAACTTTTAGAGCTGGTAACCAGCTTCACTATGTTCTGCAACGTCAAGACCTACAACTTCTTCTTCTTCTGTCACACGTAATCCACACGTAGCATCGATTACTTTAAGAAGTACCCAACTGACAACAAAACAGTAGCCCCATGTGCAAATTACTGACTCAAGCTGAATCCAAAGCTGTTCAGGATTTCCGTAGAAAAGACCTTCAGCGCCGACACTTGCAAAAAGACCTGTAGCAAGTGCGCCCCATGTTCCACCGAGACCGTGAATGCCTACGACATCAAGTGAGTCATCATATTTAAATTTAGCTTTGAGCAAGATCCCGCCGTAACAAATGATCCCACCACCGAAACCAATAAGGATAGCAGCCATAGGTGTTACAAAACCAGCCGCAGGAGTAATAGCAACCAGACCAGCGACAGCACCGGATGCTGCACCAAGAGTTGTTGGCTTACCACCGTGAAGACCTTCAACAAGAAGCCATCCGAGAAGTCCAGCTGCTGCTGCAAGGTGAGTTGTTACGAATGCATTTACGGCAACACCGTTAGCAGCAAGAGCGCTACCTGCGTTGAAACCGAACCATCCGAACCACAGTATGCCAGCTCCGAGAAGAGTCATAGGCAGGTTATGAGGAATAAAAGACTGTTTGCCGTATCCTTTGCGTTTTCCGATTACCAGACAAGCGGCAAGAGCTGCTGCTCCGGAACTCATGTGAACAACCGCGCCACCAGCAAAGTCAAGCGCGCCTCTTTCACCCATCCAGCCGCCGCCCCAAACCCAGTGACACATTGGTGCGTAAACAACAATTATCCACAAACTTGAGAATATTAATAGTGATTTAAATTTCATGCGTTCAGCAAAAGCTCCAGTGATAAGAGCGGGAGTGATTACAGCAAACATACCCTGGAACACCATAAAGAGTAGGTGCGGAAGATTGTCAGCAGGACTGTTAAGTGTATCCATGCCGACACCATCAAGAGCAAAAAAGTTCATTCCACCGATAATGCCGCCAATATCATCTCCAAAGGCCAGCGTATAACCAATTACTGCCCAAATGATTGAAACAAGACCGAGCATAACAAAACTCTGCATGATAGTTCCGAGCACGTTTTTACTACGCGCCATGCCAGCATAAAAAAGTGCAAGACCCGGAGTCATAAACATAACTAGGGCTGCACAAATAAGTATAAACGAGGTATCCGCTGCATTCATTTTAAATTCTCCCATTCATCAAGACTTTTACTATTTTTTACATTTGTGTCTTCCGACCTAGCCAGAACACTCTTTTTTTTGCAATTTTGCAAAAACTGCCCCTCAAATGCGTACTTTCATATACTATCAAGCACACTTCGTGCCATAATTTGTAGATTGCTACAAATTTGCAGGAAGAAAAACGACAATTATACATATTTGGCACTAGAATCACATACAAACTAGCTACAAAAATGAATATAAACATTTTAAAGTAATAAAGAAGTGCAATTATTTCGCGATCCGCAATACACTAGATGCAAACCAAAGCTATAAAAATGAGCTTACCCACAAGACATACATATTTTAACAGCTCCCAAACTCAGAAGTTAAAGAGTCCTATTGCGCGGAAACCCCTTGCCACCACTGAAGCTGTGGAATTTGCCAATTATGCACGAAACAAAACCACACGAAGAGGGTATGTTTTACAATTTTAGCAATACCCAACAATTCCCATTTGTATCATTATATATAGCTTCTCTTCAAAAAAGATAAATCCAGCACACCGAGAAAAGCACCCCATAAAACTTAAAACATTGACAATGCGGACAAAGATCTCCAACTATAAACCTAATTGAAATCTAATCTCATTCGAATGGAGCTCAAAAATGAACGTACGCAAACTACAATTTCTATTAATGACAACAATCCTGCTTTGCGCATCAATATCGCAAGCCGCACCGCTACAGGTCACCGTATCAATTATTCCACAAGCATATTTTATAAAGAAAATTGGGGGAGATCTGGTCGAAGTAAATGTAATGGTAAAACCAGGAAGCAGCCCTGCCATATACGAACCACAGCCGAGGCAAATGGCGAAGCTGAGCAAAGCAGAGATTTATTTTGCCATAGGAGTTCCGTTTGAGCAGGCATGGTTGCCAAGATTCGAAGCGGCAAATCCGAAATTAAATGTAATAAACCTTGCCGATTCAGTGGTCAGACATCCCATGCAAACACACCTGCACGACACCGATAAGCACCACGAAGACGAAGTTGAGCACACAAAAGAACGTAACGACAATTTCCTTGCCGATCCGCACGTATGGCTGTCTCCACCTCTCGTCAGAGTTATAAGCATGCAGATAAGAGACTCTCTTATAGATGCCGATCCCAAGAACGGCGACACCTACAGAGCCAATTACTATAGTTTTGCAGAAGAAATAGACAGGCTGGACAAAGAATTGATTGGAATTTTCAAGACAAGCAAAAAGCACATAAGCTTTATGACCTACCACCCGTCATGGGGATATTTCGCAAGAGCCTATGGATTGAACCAGATCCCCATTGAATTGGAAGGTAAAGAACCTAGCCCGAAGCAGATGAGAAAAATTATTGATTTTGCAAGAGAAGAGTCGGTATCGGCAATATTTATTCAGCCTCAATTTTCACGAAAGAGTGCACAGACAATTGCATCGTCAGTGAATGCAAAAGTACTTATCGCGGACCCTCTGGATGGCAACTGGGCGGAAAATCTGAGAAAAACAGCAGAAACCTTCCGCCAAAACTCACGTTAAGATGCGAAAGAAGGAATTCAGAATGAGGTATGGAAAAGGGGATATAAAAAAGGATTGAACTGCGAAATGATTACTACTTTGAAAGTTACCTAAAAAGACTCGAAACTATGGAAAAATTAGCAAGTATAAGACTTACATCCTGTGAGAATCAACTTGCTAGTCTAAAAAAAATAACCTCGAGCCTCTTTAAATAACCCGACCAAAGGGATGGTCGATCAACTGAACTTAAAGAACAACTAAAAGCTGAGCACCCCAAGTACAGTGATGGCAAAAGCAACAGGAGCACGAAAAAGGAAAAAACCTTTTGCGGGAGTAGGCATTTCAGCAGCAATCTTTGAGCGCAATTCTTTAAATTTTTTATTCAATGCACGATTCTGCATTGTTCTGCCCAGCCTTGCCTGCCGAGATTGACCACGAAGTTCTACCATCTCCTGCTTATGAAAAGCTATAAGACCATTAATACTAACCATAAGACTCTCTCCATCTTAATATTATAAAATATACTAACCAGATTTATTTGAGGAATTGTGAACCGGGAAACCCGAAGGGGTCGGGGAGGTGGAGTGGGTCCCCCGGTCCATACTTGACAAACAAGCTAATCCTAACAAAGCACCATTCGTGCCAAAACGGCGCAATCACTTAAAACCACTGACAGACAGCGACATTAAGCCCATCCAGCTACTTTAGACATATTATAATTCCGACATCCACACGTTGACCACTCATCATTTTCACGATATATCATAAATATGACCAAATAAAAAAATGATAACCCAGCTCAAAAGCAGATAATTATGACACTATCAATCGACGACTATAAAGCTCTATCGCAAGAACTTGACCCTAAAAAACTACAGAGAACCATTCTCGCACTCCTTCTCAAACTTCAGAACGTTGAGCGTGGATCTCTTTGGATTGAAAAAAACAACATGTACGAGTGCGTCGAAGCGATGGGCCACCAAAGCGAAGAACTTAAGGGAGTTAAGCTCTCGCCTAACAAGAAATCAATTGTTGGCTGGGTTATTAAAAACGGCAAAATGACCACAGCCAAAGCAGGGGCTGATGCCAGGCACAACAGTCAATTTGAAGACAAATTTAAAGTTAAAAGTAAGCACATATTATGCTTCCCCCTTTTGCTGAAAGGAAAAGAAGTTTACGGAGCAGTTCAAGTAATTGACACAAGCTCCGCAGGAGACAACTTAAATTTAGCGCCAGATTATCTGAAGATGCTACAGGAAATGGTTGATATAAGCTCTCTTGCCCTTCGCAATTCATTGGAATTCCAAAAGCAACAGCGTAAATATGCACAGCTCAGTCGGACTCTCAGCAGTATTCGCGGCAAAACCTCAATTGTCGGCAAAAGTGCATCTATTAACAAAGCTCTTAAACTCGTCAGCAACTATGCAGCCACAAACTACCCAGTCCTTGTCTATGGAGAATCAGGCACGGGTAAGGAACTTTTTGCGGAAGAAATTCACGCCCAAAGCTCTCGTGCCAATAAGCCTTTTTTAACCCAGAACTGCAGTGCTATTCCTGAAAATCTTCTTGAAAGTGAGCTTTTCGGCTATGTAAAAGGTGCTTTCACGGGAGCAAACACAAATAAGTTAGGATTATTTGAAGCCGCTGACGGAGGTACTGTCTTTCTAGATGAAATTGGGGACATGGACATAAACCTTCAAGCAAAAGTTCTGCGAGTTCTGCAGGAAAGTGAAATTAAACCACTTGGCGGAACTGAAACTAAAAAAATCAATATTCGCATCATTTCAGCAACCAACCGCAAACTGGAAGAAGACGTGCGCTCAGGGCGTTTCAGAGAAGACTTATATTACAGGTTAAACGTCCTTCCACTGAAGCTCCCGTGCTTAGATGAACGCAAAGAAGACATTCCTCTTCTCACAGAATATTTTTTAGCAAGAGAAGCTTCTTACAGTCATATGCTACCCAAAAAGCTCGATCCTAAAGCAATGATTGCCATGAAAACCCACAAATGGCCGGGAAATATCCGTGAACTGGAAAACTCAGTCAAACAGTTTCAAGCACTTGTTCCAGGCGATACCATTTTACTTTCAGACCTACCAAGACACATTGGCTTTCCCATAGCAAAAGCACAAAACAATATACCGCTTTCTGAAAAAACAGGAGCGAGCAGAATAAAATCAGAAAATATACTGCCGGAGGATCTCACCACTTTTACATGGAAAGAGATGGAAGCGTCATACGTCATGAAACTTCTCGAAAAATATAAATGGAATGTAAGTCAGGCAGCCCGCGCCGCAGGAATAAACAGATCAACATTCGACTCAAGAATGAAAAAATTGGGGATAAACAAGCAGGTAAATTAGGAACTTAAAAGCCCTATATTTCGACAAAAAGGTTCCTTTAAAATATTCTCAGCCTGCTTATTAAAAACTGTGTACCGCTTACGTGAAGCTTCATACCGTTTACAGTAAAACATCTGGACGGCAGAGCTTTTGAAGTGTTAATTATACGGAGGATTTAAACTCCGCGAATCCGGCTATTACCCTTCCAGTAAGTGACCTCCGGTTAGCTCAGTTTAAATATTTTTAGATATGGCTGATATTTTGAACTTCCCATACTTATTCATGGGAGAATTTCCACTTCAAGGATTTATCTGATGCTCCTTCTTGGAATCGATGTAGGCGGAACTCATACTGACGCGGTGGCCTTAGGCCCAAAAGGAATTGAAGCTCAAGTCAAGGTTGCGACCAACCATGAAGATCTGCTTTCCTCCATCAAAAGCGCACTTAGCGAAATAGTTAAAACGGCTGACCCATCTCGCATCAAACAGCTCAATCTAAGCACAACTCTTTCTACAAACGCGATTGTTGAAGGACGGTTCGAAGATGTTGGTGTTATTGTTTCTGCCGGCCCAGGGCTGGACCCGCACTCTTTCATGATCTGCAAAGACTTTCACGTTATTCCCGGTTCACTTGATCACCGTGGTTCTGAAACTAAGCAGCTCAACAACTTATCCCTTGAAGAAGCTATTTCATCCTGCCGAAAATCAGGAGTCCAAGTATATGCGGCCATAACAAAATTCTCACCCCGTAATCCTGCTCACGAGAAAGAAATGGAGCTTGCAATTGGAGACAATGCGGACTTCATCACTCTGGGACATCAAATTACGGGGCGCTTAAATTTCCCGAGACGCATAGCAACAGCTTATTATAACTGCGCGGTCTGGAGGGTTTTTAACAAATTCGCAGACGCTATTTCTGGAACGCTAGAAGAAATGGGACTTGGCCATATTAAAGTAAATATTCTTAAGGCAGATGGCGGAACTATGCCTCTGCCACTATCAAGAAGAGTTCCAGTGCAATCCATTTTCTCTGGACCAGCTGCATCCGTAATGGGCATAATTGCACTATGCAAAATCACCCATGATTCCATCATTTACGACATTGGCGGAACAACCACTGATATTGCTATTTTTGTGGGCGGAACTCCGCTTATCGAACAGGAAGGAATTAATATAGGATCACATCCAACCCTTGTTCGCGCTCTGAAAGTCCACTCCATAGGAGTTGGTGGCGACTCGGCCATTTCAATTCTGGAAGGAACCGTTCGAGTTGGGCCGGCTAGATTAGGTCCATCCATCGCGTTCGGGGGAGAAATTCCAACACTTACCGATGCATTAATCTGGAAAGATTCCTGCGACTGTGGAAATATCGGTAAATCCAAAGCAGGATTTGCAGCATTCGCTTCCAAAATAGACTTGAACCCGGATGAGCTGGCTGACAAGGCAATTGAGAATGCAATTGACAAAATTCACGATTCTACACGCGAATTAGTTGAAGAGATCAACCAACAGCCCGTTTATACAATCCACGAACTACTGGAAAACAGACGTATTGTACCCAGAAAAATTTATATAATGGGTGGCCCTGCCAAAGCAATAAAGATGGATATATTCCGTAAGTTCAGGCTTTCAACGGAAGTCCCTGAAAATTACGATGTTGCAAATGCCATCGGTGCAGCTTTGACCAGAACTACTACTGAAATAGAACTTTTCGCCGACACCGAGCGCGGAGTGATGTTTATCCCTTCACTCGGTTACAGAGAGAATGTTCCCCGCACCTACGACCTCGAAGCGGCCGAAAAAGATGCAATGAATCATCTCCTTGCACATCTCGGAGAAATGAGAGTTGCGGCAGACGGAGACAATGCGCTGATTACGGCATCATCTTCATTCAATATGGTTAACGGGGACACCACTGTCGGCAGAAATATCAGAGTTAAATGCCAGATCAAACCCGGCGTTGTCCGGACATATTCATAATACGGAGTCCTTATGCTCAAGGCTGAAAACAGTCTGGGAATCATATTTTTCCCCGCCTACGACTGGGCGATATCACCTACCCACCCTGAAAGAGAGGAAAGGCTCCTTTACACGCAAGATCAACTGCGCGAGGAAGGCCTTTTTGATATCGAAGGAATCCGTGAATATAAACCAGAGGTAGCAGAAACAGAGGACATCGAACGAGTCCATTTCTGCTTCCCAGAAGCGGAAGCCATTGCTACCCGCTCGCATTATATTTCCACGGGCGGCGCAATCAAAGCTGCCGAACTTGTCATGCAAGGTGAGCGTGACAGAGCCTTTGCCCTAGTGCGTCCCCCCGGACATCATGCCATGAAAACGGTTCTGGGGTCTCGCGGTTTTTGCGCTGTTAATGTTGAAGCTATTATGTGCGAACATATCCGTGAAAAGTACGGTCAAAAACGTATTGCCATCATTGATACGGACTGCCATCACGGCGACGGCACACAGGATGTATACTGGCACGATCCAGACACGCTATTCATTTCCATGCATCAGGACGGGCGTACGATCTTCCCCGGCACAGGCTTTCCAAAGGATGCAGGTGGCCCGAAAGCCTTAGGTAAGAATATTAATATTCCGCTCCCCCCCGGCACGTCAGACGCCGGATTCATGATGGTCATGGAACGCATTGTCATGCCCATACTTGAAGATTTCAAGCCGGATCTCATCATTAATTCTGCGGGTCAGGATAACCACTTCACCGACCCCATCACCAATATGAATTTCTCAGCGCAAGGTTATGCAGCTCTTACAAAAATGCTTAAACCTCACATTGCAGTGCTCGAAGGCGGATATGCAATTCAGGGTGCTCTGCCTTATGTAAATCTAGGAATCAGCCTTGCTCTTGCAGGGGTTGATTATTCCCATGTCTGTGAACCGGGCTGGAACCCCGAGACGCTAAAAGAATCAGATGAAATTATGAGCTATATAGAAACTCTTTGCGGAAGCATACCCGACATTTACTTTAATCCTCCAGAGAAAAGTAATGAAGGGATCATAAATGGCGACTGGTCCGTAAGACATCGAAACATTTTCTACGACACAGAAGGTTTCACTGAATCACAAACGGAATCTTTACTGCTGTGTAACGACTGTCGAGGATTGCTCAAGGTACAGACGCAAAAAGAGAATGGACCGATGGGCTTCGGAATAGAAATCCCCATAGGGGCATGCGATAAGTGCCGAAATACTGGATATTCAATTTTAGAAGAAGCACAGGTTAAAAGCAAGTTCCGCTATATGCAGATGATTAATCGCAGAGAAAAAGAATACATGCGCTACGGATTTTAAAAAAAAGAAATGTAGAAACCTAAGGATTGAAGGTTCCTTGGTTGTCATTAAAACAAATAAAGGGGTTCTTTTTAAAGAACCCCTTTTTATATGGAAAGCTTAAAATCCCCTAAGACCAAGGGAAGCCGTAGAACCTAGTGCATTTCTTTAATAATATTTGATAGCGTGCCTGCAAGCTGAGACAGCTTGGAAATGGCGCCAGTAGATTCTATCATGGCTTGCTCTGTTTCACCGGATATGCGGCTTACTTCGGCAGTAGACTGGTTTATTTCTTCACTCGCAGCCGATTGTTGCTCTGCAGCTGCTGCAATGGAACGTACACGGTCCGCGGTAGATTCTGAAACGGACACGATTTGCGCAAGTGCTTCACCAGATTGCCCAGCCATTTCAGTACTTTTTTCAACTGAAACTACCGCAACTTCCATAGCTTTAACATTCGCTTTCGCACCCTTCTGAATACCAGTAACAGCCACATGCACTTCAGCAGTAGCCTGCACTGTTTTTTCGGCAAGTTTACGCACCTCATCGGCAACAACAGCAAACCCGCGTCCTGCGTCTCCTGCCCGCGCAGCCTCAATCGCCGCATTCAGAGCCAATAAGTTAGTCTGATCAGCAATGTCTTCAATAACTCCAAGCACCCTGCCAATTCCCTCAGAGTGCTTATCAAGTTCTTGCATAGCCTCTTTCAAAGAAACCGCCTGCACGGCAACTTCGTCAATTGATTCGACAACGTCAGTGACTATAAGGGCTCCGCGCTCCGCGCTTTCCCGAGCATGATCAGCATCATTTGCAGCTTCCTGAGCATGACGCGCGACTTCTAAAACGGTAGCAGTCATCTCTTCCATTGCAGTTGCAGTTTCAGTAGAAAACTCAACCTGTACAACAGCGCCGCGTCTGGCTTCAGAGACTAAACCTTCAAGCTGAGTGGCAGCCTCACCTAAATCATGGGAAACCACGCCAGCCTTCTCAGCAGCATCAGCAATGCGCGCATTTTGACTGAGAATATGGGCCTCGCGCTGCTTAAGCTCGGTGGTATTTACGTATAAACAACACCCGCCAATCACTTTTCCCTGCACATCATGCAGAGGAAAAAGATTCGCTAAAATATTAATATCACTCCCGTCAGAATGCTTAAACACAGCTTCACGATTCATAGCACTAACATCATCATCCATACATGTTCCAATAAGAGACTTACGGTCATCATTATAGAAAATCTGAGAAATCATGCGCCCATGAAATGATTCAGGCTCAGCTGAAGAACCTACCATTTCGAGACACTGACGGTTAAGAAATGTAATCTTCTCACCCTCTGCAACAATACAACAAGGCATAGGAAGACCTTCAAGAATACTCATGCTGAAACCGAGGCGCTGCTTATAATTATCCGCCAGCTCAGTTACAGCAGTCCGTAATTCAATAAGACCAGGAGAAGTGCACTTCTCAGCCCCTGAATAATCGCCCTCAAGAATGCGTGATGTATAGGATGTAATACTGGAAACAGGCTTCTTAATGTACGCATTAAACATACAGATCAAAGATATTCCAAAAAAAATAAACAACGAAATCATAAAAATTGCTAGAGACTTGATCGCCCACGGCTCATTTCCGTACTTCAGTGCGAAAAAGCCACACACTCCACAGGCAATGAAAATAGCCCCAGAATAGATCCAAATTACTGAACGTAAAAACTTTTTAACATCATCAATCATAACAGTTCCCCTTGAAAAGTCGTTAAACCTATTTCTGAACCTGCTTACAAAACAGTTTGCAGTAATTGTGGTAATAAACTCCAAGCCGAAACACCTTTCTGCCGTTAGACAGAGTAACCTCGCACTTCGCAACTAACTATTTTACTAACATATGTCGACACGTTTTAGTAACATAATATTTAAAATGCACATCCAACAAGTAAGCCCGCAAAGATTATCTTTTAAAAAAAGAATCTTTACGGGCTATTACATATCTTTTTAACGGACTTACCTAGTCAGAACTAAAACAAACTATTTCTCAGGAAGATTCTTGATATAAATCTCCTGCTGCGGGAATGGGAATTCAATACCATTCGCGTTAAACGAGTCCCAAATTGCGAGCATCGTATCCGACTTAACTCTTCCAGTCCCTTTTTCAGGATCACCAATCCAAATTCTGAGCTCGAAATCGACAGAACTGGCACCGTATCCAGTCATTCTACATGCAGGAGCAGGACTTTCAAGAACGCCTGTGACCGTCTTTGCTGCGACCTCACTTAAAGCCATGGCCTTACGGACATCCGAGGAATATGCAATCCCGAATGGAATTCTTAGACGGACCGAACTGTCACCATATGTCCAGTTAATAACCTGTCCAGTGATGAGCGAATCATTAGGAATAAGATATTCTTTTTTATCAAAGGTCTCCATCGAAATAAAACGAGCATTCAAAGATTTTATCTTGCCGCGCGCATTGCCAACTTCGATAATATCGCCGGGTTTGATAGACCGCTCAAGTAGCAGTATTACACCACATACGAGATTAGAAATAACCTTCTGCAACCCAAAACCAACACCGACACCGACAGCCCCAGAGAAGATTGTTAACCCTGTGAAATCTACTCCGATTCCTTTAAGACCCAGATAAATAGCCAGTGTCATAAGGCCTAATTTAGACCCTTTGGACAAAAGAACTTGTAAAGAAGGCGATAAAGTTTTTGACTGTTCAATTTTAGATTGAGCTATTTTATTCACAAAACTTGCGACCTGAATTAAAGCAATAAGAAGTATTATTCCTTTAAAAATAACAAGTATGGACAAATTCTTTTGATTGTATACAAATCCAACAGTATCTAGAAAAGCTACAGTTTTACCGAGCATTCCGAATACATTTAGAGCGGCCATAGTCCATGCTGTCGCTGAAATAAATTTTGCCCAAAACTGATTCATTACCAGACTTGATGCAATTTTAATTAATACCCAAGCAGCAGTCAAAGAGCCTGCAATGATAAGCAGGTCAGGCCGATACTCCTTTGGAAACATTACATAAACTGACAACTTGAAAAGTAGTACAGTAAAGACTAGCCAAACTTGTTCCAGAACAGTTTTAATGAATAAGCTTTCACGAACAACTGTCGGGAACTTTCCTTTGATACCGGTTTCAATCTTGGGGGTGACTTTTTTATGAAATAATCTGCCTAATATGAATATCAAAGGAATAAGTATGAGTTCTTCCGCTCCACTTATGGAGAAAAAATCCCTTACGACAGATTCTTTAAAAGCAATAAGCCACTTTAATAAATCTTCCCTGAAAAACTTTTCAATAACAGAAACATCCATAAACATTCACCCCGCAATACTTTTAGAGAGCTAATACAGTTCCTACGAACAGCAATACTGAGATAACACCGTTTAGAGCAAAAAAGGCCATATTTACACGACTCATGTCATCTGCTGAAATAACTTGGTGTTCAAATATCAAGATCCCACCTACGATAGCAGTTGTAATGAAATATATCCAGCCAAGTCCGGCAGCAAGACCGCCTAATAAAAAGAAAATAGCAGTGTTGATATGGCAAAAAGTAGAAATTGTGAGCGCCTTTTCTAGCCCAAGACATGCAGGAACAGAATATAACTCACGTCCTCGATCGAATTTTCTATCCTGAGTGGCGTATAAAATGTCAAATCCGGCAACCCAGAAAAGAACCCCGAAGAAAAATAAAATGGCAGGCAAAGTAAACTGAGGATCAACACATAGCCAGCCCGCAAGTGGCGCAAGTCCCAAAACAGAGCCGAGTACAAAGTGACAAAGCTTCGTAAATCGTTTGGTTAATGAGTAAAACGCGGACCACGCAAGAGCAAAGTAAGAAAGTTCATGGCAAAGCTCATTCATATTGTAGCAGGCAACAACGAAAATAACCGCGCAAACCACGATAAATCCGAAAGTAAATGTAGCTGACAATTCGCCTGTAACTAACGGCCTTGTTCGGGTTCTAGGATTTTCACTATCAATATTAATATCTACAAGTCGGTTAAATGCCATCGCAAAGGACCTGACCGCGACCATTGCAACTGTCAGCAATAAAAAAGGAGTAAGGTCTGGCCATCCATCGGAGGCAAGAAAAAGCCCCATGTAAGCGAATGGCAAGGCAAAAATTGAATGCTCGATTTTAATCATCCGGCAAACAAGAACCGTATTTTCCCATAAAGATTTAAGGCGATTACTTAATAGTTCCAGCAAAATTAGACTCCTTTTCAGTAACTCTTCACTATATATTCAAAATCTCTCAACCATAACAGCACCAATTACAACCAACACAACTCCTGCAACACGCATAGGAGAAGCTTCTCGAACGGCATAGCCTATGAGGCCGTAGTGGTCCAGAAAAATGGACGCCGCCATCTGCCCCGCTACCATCCAGCACATCATTGTTCCCGCACCAAGGACGGGAGCAACTATTACAGCCGATGCTACAAAAAAAGCACCCATAAAACCACCCGTCCACATCCACCAAGGTCCTTTCATAACAACAGATGTTGAAGGAACAGGAATCCGCATAACAACGGCATAAACCATCAGAGCGATGGTACCGACTGCAAAAGAAATCGTTGCGGCAAGAACAGGATCCCCGACAAAACCCTTCAATCGGAGATTAATACCAGCCTGAGTCGGAGCTAAGGCCCCAAACATCATTGCTATAGATATAAAAAATAACCGCATGACATCTCCTAATCTGAAAGGCATAATTCAAATCAAATAAGCTATTAGTAGAACACGTTTATCTCATCGTATTTCAAGGTCTAGCGAGTGTGAATAAAATAAAAACCCGGAAAGCCTAAACTTACCGGGTATTTAATAAAAAACTTTAATCTATGAACTACTTGCGAATTACAAGTCCGTAATTCTTTTTACCCTTACGGATAAGCATTGCTTCCCCGCCTATAAAATCGGTATCAACAGGAGCGTAATCATAATCATCGACGCGCTCATTATTAATATAGAGTCCACCAGCTTTAATATCTTTGCGCGCCTGGCCTTTAGACTTTGACAACCCCAGATCCATAAGAATCTGTGCCAGATCTGGAATATCAGCGGCTTCATATTCAACACCCGGAGCAGCTTCCATAGCTTCGCGCAAGGTTGCAGAGTCGACAGACTTGATATCTCCACCGCCAAAGAGAGCAACTGTTGCGGCTTCAACTTTTGCAAGCTCTTCTTTGCCATGAATCATGATTGTGGTTTCTTCGGCAAGCCGCTTATGAGCTATGCGTTTGTATGGTGCTTCTTCATGCGCCTTTTCAAGCTCAGCAATTTCTTCTTCTGTAAGGAAAGTGAAAAACTTCAAGAAATTAATTACATCTCTATCATCTGAATTAATCCAAAACTGATAGAATGCATAAGGTGAAGTCATTTCGGCATTTAAGAAAATCGCGCCCTTTTCACTTTTACCGAATTTCTTCCCAGACGCAGTGGTAATAAGAGGGAAAGTAAGTGCAAACCCTTCGCCAGCTGCTTTACGGCGAATAAGTTCACAACCTGCAGTAATGTTGCCCCATTGGTCACCACCACCAATCTGAAGCTGACATTCTTTCTCTTTATATAAATGGTAAAAATCGTATCCTTGAAGAAGCATGTAACTGAATTCTGTGTAGGAGATACCAACATCTTCACGGCCAAAACGACCTTTGACAGATTCTTTTGCGAGCATCCAGTTTACAGTAAAATGCTTACCTACATCACGGAGCATATCGAGAAATGAAATTTCTTTGGTCCAATCATAGTTGTTAACAACTTCGGCTTTCTCACCAGTATTGTGCTCGCAAAAACCTTCAATCTGAGCTTTGATATTAGCAGACTGAGCTTCAATCTGTTCAATACTTACAAACTCGCGTTCTTTGTCCTTACCACTCGGATCACCAACTCTTCCAGTTGCTCCGCCGAGAAGGAATAATGGATTGTGTCCCGCTTTTTTCATGCGGACGAGGCAAAGAAGAGGTACGAGATTACCAATGTGCAGGCTGTCGGCTGTTGGATCAAAGCCGCAATACATGTATCTTCCAGGAGTTGAAAGATAATCACGCACTTTACCTTCGTCCGAAACCTGATGAATTAACCCACGCCATTTTAGATCATCATAAATATTCATTTTTACCTCTTTAATATTTTCATAGTTGCTCTACCAAAGAGCAAATTTCAGCATAAATGAAACTTAGCAGTCATGCATATGATCGGACTTCCAAGTTTCAATAGAAATAGTTTTACCTGTAGTTTCATCTACATCAAGAATAACGCCCTGTAATTGAACAGCGCCTCCAGCAACCCGCCACTTTTGCGGCAGGCCAGTAACAAATCTCTTAATCACTGGATCTGGAGCAAGTCCGAGACACGAATCAATAGGACCGCACATTCCTGCATCGGTAATATAACCGCACCCATCAGCAAAGATGCGAGCATCATTAGTCTGAACATGTGTATGTGTGCCTAAAACAGCAGAAACTCTGCCGTCAAGGTACCTGCCAAGGCACTGTTTTTCAGAAGTCGCCTCAGCATGGAAATCTACTAATCTAACTTTTATATCTTCTGGTATTTCTTCAAGAATCTTATCGGCACCGCGAAAAGGACACTCGCACGCACTCATAAAAGTTCGACCTTGAAGGTTTATGATCGCAACAGATAAACCTTCATAAATCTCAAAGGATGTCCATCCTCTCCCGGGCGATCCTTCCGCGACATTGGCGGGACGCACAATGCGGTCACATGCGCTCAGATAAGAGTATATATCTTTAAATTTCCATATATGGTTGCCGGAAGTAAGAACATCAATTCCAGAACCGAGAATCTCTTTTGCATTCTTAACCGAAAGACCAACACCGGAAGACGCATTTTCTCCATTGGCCACAATAAGATCAAGACTGAGCTTCTCACGAAGGTCAGTCATTTTTTTTGCAACACCCTTTCTACCGGGTCTGCCGAATATGTCACCAAGAAATAGAATCCGCACTGCGTTCACCTAGCGGTCAAAATGAAATTTGTGGAGGAGAAAAAAAGCGGGGAGGAAGGTCGGCCCGGAGGGACAGACCCTCCGGGCCGCTATAAACTCACTTATTTAGCATAACCTACGGAACGGCGTTCGCGAATTACGGTTACACGAATCTGACCTGGATAAGTCATATTATTTTCAATCTTTGTAGCAATGTCTTTACAGAGCATATGGGTATTGTCATCGGTGACCTTTTCAGCATCGACCATAACCCTAATTTCGCGACCAGCCTGAATAGCATAGGCCTTAGCAACTCCGTCAAAACCAGTTGCGACATTTTCCAGTTCTTCAAGGCGCTTCACATAGTTTTCGAGAAGCTCTTTTCTTGCGCCTGGACGTGCGCCGGAAAGGCTATCAGCAGCCTGTACAAGCGTTGCTAAGATAGACTGAGGAGGAATGTCTTCGTGATGAGCCTGGATAGCGTGGATAATCTCTTTAGTTTCTCCATGCTTCTTAGCAAGATCAGCACCGATCACAGCATGTGGACCTTCGATTTCATGGTCAACAGCCTTACCTATATCATGAAGTAAACCAGCACGCTTAGCAGCCTTCTCATCCATGCCAAGCTCAGCAGCCATAATGCCGCAGAGGAAAGCAACTTCGAGAGAATGCTGAAGCACGTTCTGAGAATAACTTGTTCTGTACTGTAATTGCCCGAGAAGTTTTACAATCTCAGGATGAATGCCGTGAACTCCTACATCAAATGTAGCCTGTTCACCGATTTCACGAAGTTTAACGTCCATTTCCTGCTCTACTTTACCAACAACATCTTCGATGCGTGCAGGATGGATACGTCCATCGTGAATAAGTCTTTCAAGAGCCTGTTTCGCAATTTCGCGACGAAGAGGGCTGTATGCGGAAAGAACTACAGTTTCAGGAGTATCATCAATAATGAGGTCAACACCTGTAGCTGCTTCAAGCGCTCTGATATTTCTACCTTCACGGCCAATGATACGTCCTTTCATATCTTCCGATGGAAGCTGAACGGCTGTAACGGTCTGCTCATTAATGTAGTCACCAGAATAACGCTGAATCGCGAGGGCCAAAATCTTACGGGCCTTGCGATTTCCTTCTTCTTTTGCTTCCATTTCAATGGCACGAACCATTTTACCAGCTTCGTGACGAGTCCGGCTTTCTATTTCTGTCATGAGCTTTTCGCGAGCTTCTTCAACTGTAAGTCCTGAAACTTCTTGAAGTTTACGCTCATGCTCATCTTTTCTTCTTTCAAGTCCTTCACGGAGATCTTCGAGCTTCTTTTCCTGCTTGATCATGCGCTTTTCAAGAGCTACAACTTCTGACTCTTTGCTTGCGACTTTCTCAAGTTTTTTCTCAAGGCGCTCTTCTTTTTCTAAGAGACGGTCCGCTTGTTTTTTCAAACCGCGTTCCATTTCTTTAAATTCATTTTCTTGTTCTTTTTTAAGAGCATAGACTTCATCCTGCGCTTGAAGTCTAAGTTCTTTTTTCATTGCTTCGGCTTCTTTACGAGCCTCATGCACTATTCTATCAGCCAGACCCTGTGAATCAGCTATACGCTTAGAATTCACATAACGGTGCAGGGCATATCCGCCTGCGGCACCTAGGGCCATTCCAAATATAATCAGAAAAAAATCCCCAATCATGCCATTCTCCTTTTATGTTGACAGGCCCTCTAAGACCTGATTTTTCACTACCGATCAACTAACGATCAGAGGTAACAATCTTCAATGGAGAATAGAAAAGAGACGGAGGCTTTACATAGAGGAGTTGTGCGGATTAAACAGTTTTACAGCAATTAATTAGATCAATTACTATAAAAATGAGGTTCCCTGTGAAGGGACCCCGGAGATGCCGTGTTGCCTTATGAGTTAGAACCTAGTCTAACAGGTGGGCGCCGCACTCGAAGTATTAGGCTTCCCGGTCAAGCCGGGCTTGCTCACCACTCCGATGATACATGCTCCCTTTCTTAATATATTGGTTCAGAAACTATAGGGCAATCACGAACTCCCCAGGGAAATATATCTATATCCAATTGTGACCACTTATGCGATCACAAATCACTTCTCTAATAGCGCGTTAATCTTCTCTTCCATCATTTCGAGCTTGCGGGTGTTTACAAGGTAGTCATCAGCAAGACTAAGGGCTAAACAAGTAAGCAGCTTTTCCCTGCTCACATCTTTTCCGCCCCGAGTAAGTTCACCGAACCGGTCTTCAAGCACATCCTTTGCGGCTTCTATTCTTACTTTGTCCGCATCAGTCTTGAATGATATTTCAAGCCCGAGAACCGGTATCGTATAACGAGGCATATCTATATGACTACCATCATCCTCTGAATTTTATTAAATCTACCTGTCAGCTACAGAAATACTATCTCATATATCTGACAAATTAACAAAACTCTTATTCGAGATTTCCTTCAACTTTACCCAGAAGAGTCTCAATGCGACTGCGAACTTCGTCTTTGCGCAGCTTTTCCTGTTCAATTTCTTCTAAAAGAAATGCATTCTCTTCTTCGAGTTGCTTAATTTTAACCAGCATTTTATCGAAACGTTCTTCCAATTGTGCGATTATTTCCATTCTGCTAACCTAATACCTTATCTTTACAAAATCAAGACTTCTGAGAAGTCCGGGAAATGTTAACTTGCCTTGACCGGGCTACACCCAAGTCGCCGTCACTTACATCTTTAGTAATCGTCGATCCAGCGGCAATCAGCACGCCTTCTCCAACAGTTACAGGCGCAACCAACGCAGTGTTACTACCTATAAAAGAGTTCGCACCAATAATGGTTTTGAACTTATTCTTTCCGTCATAATTACAGGTAATTGTCCCTGCCCCTATATTTGTTCCAGCTCCGATTTCGCTATCTCCTAGATAGGACAGATGACTGGCTTTCGCTCCTTTACCAAGAACAGCCTTTTTCACCTCAACGAAATTTCCGATCTTAGATCCTTCTTCGAGGATGGCCCCGGGACGAAGTCGCCCATACGGTCCAACACTACATTCAGGACCGACCTTAGCATCTTCTAAATGGCTATATGCCTTAATTTCCGCATTTTCGGAAACAATACTATCCAGAATTCTCACATGAGATTGAACTACTGCTCCGGAAGCAATTGTGGTTTTACCGTAGAGTTCACATGGACCGGTAAGTTCTGCCCCAGGCTCAATTTGAACTAGCGGACCAATAACTGCGGACTCCCAATTATGGATTATTACGCCGGAGCGCAACCATTTTTCTGAAATTCTCATTCGAAGAGTTGATTCTGCTTTTGCAAGCTCATACGGACTGTTAATCCCCATAAGATCGACGGAGTCTCCGCAATCAACAGCTGTGACTGCCATATCACACTGGGCAGCAAGATCTACTAAATCAGTAATGTAATACTCGCCACTCTTATTTTCATTTGTAATCTTGCCGAGCAACGCATCAACAGTTGAAATTTTAAGGCAATATATTCCGGCATTAACTTCACCAGTGACAGGCCCATAAATGGACTCGTCATAATCTTTTGCCTCAACAATCGCAGATACCTGCCCCGCTTTGTTCCGAATCACGCGCCCAAACTGACAAGGGTCTTTAGGGGTGATAGTTACAAAGGATAAATCAGCACCATCTTCTTTGACAGCCTCAAGAAAATCGCTGACGGCTTTTGAACTGACGAGCGGAGTGTCTCCGTTGATCACGAGACAATATTCCAAACCGGATGCCTTAATTTGGTCCCACCCCTGCTGTAAAGCGTGGCCGGTTCCAAGCTGCTCCTTTTGGAGAACAAACTTATCCTTCATTTCTGGGTAAGCTTCTTCAACATATTCAGAGCCAAAGCCAACTATCGTAAATATATCATCACCGATGGATGGACGCAAAGCGTTGTATACATAATAGAGCATAGATTCACCTAAAAGTGTCTTAAGAACTTTAGGCTTCTCAGAATGCATCCGTGTTCCTTTTCCTCCTGCAAGGACAAGGGCACAAGCAAATGAATCGTGCATTATATTTTCTCCGTGTTTATTACTTGCAAGGTGATATCAGTTTGCCTTGGCAGAGTAAATGAACAAAGATTTAAAATCGAAAATAATCAATTTTAAAATACCACATAAAAAACTTAGCTGTTTTATAAAAAATTTCAGCTATAAACACATGATTTTGTATATTAAAACTGCAAAAATACAACTATCAACTTTCATGTACTATAGCAATCAGATGTACAGATAACACCCGATTTGAGAACATATTCAAGAAATATAACTTAACGAAAAAAGGAGCAGACTGTTAAACAGTCTGCTCCTGAGTAGCCAAGGGGCTTTTGATGCTGAAACGAAACTCTTGCGAGTTTATATTTCGCGCATACTAGGCGGCATCTTTGCAGCTAAGGCGAGAGATTGCTCTGTGAAGAGCAGCCTGCGCGCGAGCTGATTCGATGCGATCCTTTGCTTTTTCCATACGGGCTTTCGCTTTATCCTGAGCTTTCTGAGCTCGAGCGATATCGATCTCAACGGCCTTTTCAGCAACTTCGGCAAGTATAGTCACTTTATTGTTTCCGACTTCAGCAAAGCCGCCGGATACGAATACATAGTGAGTGCGGTTACCATCATTGTAATGAAGGTTACCAATACCGAGAGCTGAAAGGAAGGGTATATGATTGGCCATTATACCAAACTCACCCTCAATCCCAGGTGCGCCGACGTAGTCGACTTCCTGAGAAAGGACCTTGCGATCAGGAGTAACGATTTCCAAAAGGAGCTTACTAGCCATAATCGCGTCCTATGCTATTTGTTTTTCTCTTTTTCGATGGCTTCTTCGATTCCGCCAACCATGTAGAAAGAGTTTTCAGCCATATCATCGTATTCGCCGTCAAGAATTCCGCGGAATGCTTTAACAGTCTCATCGAGCTTTACGTAAACACCAGGAGTACCGGTGAAAACTTCAGCTACGTGGAAAGGCTGTGAAAGGAAACGCTGGATGCGACGAGCACGAGCAACAGTCTGCTTATCTTCATCTGACAATTCGTCCATTCCGAGAATGGCGATGATGTCCTGAAGATCTTTGTATTTCTGCAGAACCATCTGAACTTCACGAGCTGTAGAGTAATGCTCGGCACCGAGGATATTCGGGTCGAGAATACGAGAAGTGGAGTCAAGAGGGTCAACAGCAGGGTAAATACCAAGCTCTGCAATCTGACGAGATAGAACTAATGTTCCATCAAGATGCGAGAAGGTAGTAGCTGGAGCAGGGTCAGTAAGGTCATCCGCTGGTACGTATACAGCCTGAACAGAGGTAATAGAACCTTTTGTTGTGGAAGTAATACGTTCCTGAAGACCACCAAGGTCAGTACCAAGAGTAGGCTGGTAACCAACAGCTGAAGGCATACGTCCAAGAAGTGCGGACACTTCTGAACCAGCCTGTGTGAAGCGGAAGATGTTATCAACGAACAGAAGTACGTCTTCACCTTCAACATCACGGAAGTATTCAGCGATGGTGAGAGCTGTTAGAGCAACACGAGCACGTGCTCCTGGAGGTTCGTTCATCTGGCCGTATACGAGAGCTGATTTCTCAAGAACACCAGCGTCTTTCATTTCATGATAGAGGTCATTACCTTCACGAGTACGCTCACCAACACCAGCGAAGCAAGATTTACCACCGTGCTGTTTCGCAATGTTGTTAATCATTTCCATGAGGATAACTGTTTTACCAACACCAGCTCCGCCGAAGAGACCCATTTTTCCGCCCTTAGGGAAAGGAACAAGAAGGTCAACAACTTTGATGCCGGTTTCTAGCAATTCAACTTTAGTTGAAAGCTCGGTAAATGCTGGAGCAGGACGGTGAATTGGCATTTCAATGTCAGTTGCGATCGGGCCAAGTTCATCCACTGGGCGACCAACAACGTTCAAGATACGACCAAGTACAGCGTCACCAACAGGTACAGTGATTGCGATACCTAGAGCGGTAACGTCCATTCCACGAACAAGACCTTCAGTCGCATCCATAGCAATGGTACGAACAACGTTATTACCGAGATGCTGTGCGACTTCACAAATGAGGTCAGGAGCGTCAGTGTTGTTCGGGTTGTCAATCTGTACTGCTGTCAGAATATTGGGCAACTGCCCTTCAGGGAATTCGACGTCAACAACCGCGCCGATAACCTGAGTAATTTTTCCTATAACTTTACTCATCCGAGTAACCCCCTAATATTATCATTTCAACGCTTCCGCGCCGCCGACAATGTCCATAAGATCCGCAGTAATAGCGGCCTGCCTTGTTTTATTGTAAAGCAAAGTTAACGCATCAGACATATCATCGCATGCCCTTGTTGCATTATCCATTGCGGCCATACGTGCAGCGTGTTCGCTGGTAGACGTATCAAGAAGGCCACGATATACTTGTACTTTCACAAAGCGAGGTAGAAGTTCCGCAAGAAGACCTTCAACAGAAGGTTCGTAGATGTATTCGCCTTTAGCTTCGCTATCAACATCAACTTCAGCAGCAACGTCCGCGGACATTGGCATAAGCTTCAGAGTTGTTGGAGGCTGGGAGCCAACACTTACAAACTTTCCGAAAACGAGGTAAACTTCGTCAAGATCTTCTGCGAGGTAGGCATCAATAACTTTGTTGCCTACAGTGGACGCCAAGTTGAAGTCAAATGAGCCCATTTCGTCAGCGTATGCTTCAACGAGTTCGTACTCACTCTTCTTAACTGCTTCACGGCCTTTCTTACCTACGCAGTAGAACTTTACAGTTAAACCTTCAGCCTTCTTTTCTGCGGCCAATTTCAAGGCCGAGTTTATCATATTGGTATTAAAACTACCGCAAAGTCCGCGATCAGAAGTTGCAAGCAAGATGCCTACAGACTTGATCTCGTCATGGACTTCAAGCAGAGGGTGAACATTAGAGTCTACCCCGGCTGCTAGATCAGCAAGCATTTCATAGAACTTGTCTGCGTAAGGGCGGAAGCGGTCAATTCTAGATTGAGCTCCACGCAACTTAGCGGACGCGACCATGTTCATAGCTTTAGTGATCTGCTTTGTCTTTTTAATACTGACTATTTGATTCTGGACATCCTTAAGAGAAGCCATCAGTACCTCCCAGGATTAAGCTGTGAAGCCTTTTTTAAACTCTTCAAGAGCAGCCTTCAGCTTGCCTTCGAGCTCATCATCAAGAGCCTTTTTAGTCTTAATGCCTTCCATGATTTCTGGTTTGGCACTAGCTACGAACTCTAGGAGTTCTTCTTCGAACTTACGAACAGCTGTTACAGGAATTTCGTCCATGTGGCCGCGAGTACCGGCGTACAAGGAGACAACCTGCTGAGCATCGTTCATAGGCTGGAACTGAGGCTGCTTGAGAAGCTCAACCATGCGAGCACCACGATTCAGTTTCTGCTGAGTCGCTTTATCAAGGTCGGAACCAAATGCAGCAAACGCTGCAAGTTCACGGTACTGAGCAAGGTCAAGACGGAGTGTACCGGCAACCTGCTTCATAGCCTTAGTCTGAGCTGCACCACCAACACGGGAAACGGACAGACCTACGTTAATAGCTGGACGAATACCGGAGTTGAACAAGTTAGGCTCTAGGTAAACCTGACCATCAGTAATAGAAATTACGTTAGTCGGGATATATGCGGAGACGTCACCAGCCTGAGTTTCAATGATAGGCAATGCTGTCAAAGAACCTGCACCAAGGCTGTCGTTTACTTTACAAGAACGCTCGAGAAGACGCGAATGTAAGTAGAAAACGTCACCAGGGAATGCTTCACGACCTGGAGGACGACGAAGCAAGAGAGACATCTGTCTGTATGCAACAGCCTGCTTAGATAGATCATCATAAGCGATAAGTGCGTGATTACCACCGTCACGGTAGTATTCAGCCATTGTAGCGCCTGTGTATGCAGAAATAAACTGCAAAGGTGCTGGCTCAGATGCTGTAGCAGAAATGATTGTAGTGTATTCCATTGCGCCGTGCTTACGGAGAATGTCAGCAACGAGTGCAACCGCTGCTTTCTTCTGTCCGATAGCTACGTAGAAACAATGAATTCCAGACTCTTTCTGAGCGAGGATAGCATCAAGACAAACCGCGGTCTTACCAACCTGACGGTCACCAATGATGAGTTCGCGCTGTCCACGTCCAACAGGAGTCATTGCGTCGATAGCCTTGAGGCCTGTGTACATTGGTTCATGTACTGACTTACGAGCAATAATACCAGGAGCTTTAAGCTCAACTGGGCGAGTTTCAGTAGAATCGATTGGTCCGAGTCCATCAATTGGCTGACCGAGTGGGTTGACTACGCGTCCCATAACAGCCGGTCCAACAGGAACGGAGAAAAGCTTGCCAGTACGTTTTACTGGGTCGCCTTCTTTAATTTCAGTATCGTCTCCAAGGAGAGCAACACCAACGTTATCTTCTTCAAGGTTAAGAACCATGCCCATGAGGCCGCCAGGAAACTCGAGGAGTTCCATAGCCATTGCGTTCTCAACACCGTGTACACGAGCGATACCATCACCAACTGAGAGAACGGTACCTGTTTCGCTCATTTCGACCTTAGATTCATAATTCTGAATCTGATCTTCAATGATTTTGCTGATTTCTTCCGCTTTAATCTGCATGGCCCTACACACCCCTTTTAATCTGTTCTTTCATCATTTGCAGCTGAGCGCGAATGCTTGCATCAAGAACTTTATCTCCAACCTGAAGAACGACTCCGCCAAGGATGTCATTGTTCATAGCAAACTCAAGTTCGAGCTTGCATTTAAGTTGAGTTTCGAGACGTTCTTTGATTTCAACCTGACGCTTATCTGTCAGCTTGATCGCAGTCACGAGTTTACCCCGGACGACACCTTGGATAGTATCTAGCATTCCTGAATAGTCACTTGCTATTTCAGGAAGGCAGTCGAGCCTACCCTTGTCGGCCAAAAGGTTGCAAAAGTTTTTAACCACAGGTCCTGCCGAAATCTTTTCCAGCAGTTTATCAAGTACGGCTTTCTTTTCGTCCGCACTGAAAACTGGATTCTGAAAGAGCCTCAGGGCCTCCGGGGAATCTTCCAGGATCTGGGATAAATCGGCTAGTGCCTTACCGTACGCCGCGAGATCTGCTTCTCCCTGCTTCTGGCCAACAGAGAACAGTGCCTTAGCATATCTGCGTGAGACTATGTTCCCGGTCAATTTAGCACCACCTTTGTTAAGTATTCATCCACAAGATTCTCATGCTGAGCTTTGGTTAGTTTGCTTTTAACAATCTTCTCAGCGGCTTCAATGACTTTATCAGCCATTTCTTCACGCATTTCGTCGAGTGCTACAACAAATTCCTGCTCAGCTGAGACTTTCGCCTGAGCTTTTAACTGCTCAGCGTTTAGTTCTGCCTTCTGGATAATTGCCTGTTTCATAGATTCGCCCTGGTCTCTGGCTTCAGAAAGGATTGCATCCTTTTCTTGTTCCAGATTAGCAATACTCTTTTCCACGTCCTGCAACTTCTTCTCTGCTGCGACCTTGCGGTCTTTCAGATCTTGAAGTTCCTGCTTAATTCCAGCCTGACGTCCTTTGAAGAGTCCGGCAATTTTCTCGCCGGCAAACTTGTAAAGAATTCCAAGAACTAAAATTAAGTTAAGAACGCGCCAAGTAAAGTTCATCCAGGGAATCTCATGTTCCCCCGCTCCACCGCTAGCAAAGGCTGCGCCTGCTGCCAACAATGCAGTAAGAGTGGCAATTGCCATGATCATGTGTTTCCGCTTCAAGGCTAACCCCCCTTCGATATTGATTAGGCCTAGCCAAGAACCTTGGCTGTAACCTTCTGAGCAAAAGCTTCGATCTCACCATCAAGAACTTTCAAGGCTGCACCTTTTTCAGATGCAACTTCTGCGCGGGCATCTTTCATGGTCGTCGCTGCGACCTTGCCTGCGCCAGAAAGTAAAGCCTGCTCTTCTTTGGCACCCTGTTCTTTAAAGTCGTTCCGGATTTCCATACCCTCTCTGCGGGTACCATCCAGAGCGGCTTCATAGTCCTTAACCTTCAAATCAGCCGATGCTGTGAAATTTTCAACATCAGAAAGCTGATCGCTCATAAGCTGAGAACGCTTTCTGATAATTTCACGAATCGGGCGAAACATTAGAAGGTTGAGAACAAGAAGGGTGATGATGAAGTTTGCTAACTGGATAAAAAAGCTAATATCTAAATCAATCATGCCTGCTCCCGAAAAGGTTGTGAATTTTTGTCCAAAGTCAGAGGCCCTTTAGCTTTTATTCAAAGCTGTGTCAAAGGGTTTTTCGTTTTGAACTGCTTACTCAAACCTGTTCAAGCCCCGTAAATACTGGCTTGTTAAAAAATTAACTAATTTCTTCAGTTTCAGGCGAGGCCGTCTCAGCCCCCTTAGAACTCATAATAACGCGACCTTCCAAAACTGCTCCTTCTTCAACAACTAGGACTGGTGTAACCAGATCCCCTTGAAGGTTTGCAGTCTTGTGAAGAACAGCTTTATCACTCGCGTACACTTCACCTGTAACTTTCCCGCTCAACACGAGCTGACCTATCCTCAAAACACCTTCAACCTGGGCGTCCTTACCCACGACAAGAGTCCCTTCGGACTCGACTTCACCGCTGAAGTTGCCGTCAATACGCACTGCGCCCTGAAAACTAAGCTTTCCGTGATAATCAGTTCCACTACCTAGAAAAGCATTTATTTCATCTCTTGCCATTTGTGCTCCTTTCCCCTCAGCGCCGGATTTTGAAAAACCAAACATTCGGCTTACCCCTGTTTGAATACGTAACGTCTCATGGAAACGTTTAAAACGAGTCCCACGAGACAAAAATTGACCACAGTAGCGCTGCCACCATAGCTTATGAATGGTAGAGGGATGCCTACTACCGGCATTAATCCGAGCACCATACCCATATTGATCAGGATTTGCCAGAAGAAATAGAAGAACACGCCAGCCGCGAGATAACTTCCAAATAAATCCTTTGCATCCCTAGCAGTTACAACCATTTGATATAAAAAAACACAGAAGAGACTTAACAGAGACATTGCTCCGACAAATCCCCATTCTTCTCCAAAAACTGCAATCGCAAAATCTGTATGTTTTTCCGGTAAAAATCTCAACTGACTCTGAGTTCCGCCAAGAAAACCTTTACCCCAAAGACGACCTGATCCGATCGCAATTTCTGATTGAATAATATGATAACCCGCTCCCAATGGATCACTGGCTGGATCCATAAAGGACACGACTCGCCTCTTCTGATAGTCGTGCATAAATAGCCATCCGAGAGGAATAATACATGGGATTGCAACGGCCATAGTTTTAAAAACTTTAGACGTTAACCCTCTGTACAAAATCATTCCACCCAGAATGAGCAATATATTCAGCCCCGAACCAAGGTCAGGCTGCAAAATAACCATAACAGCAGGGACAAGACCTACACCGACAACATATGCCAGCTTAGTAAATCCTAAGGGATCTGAATCTTTTGATAATATTCTTGCACCGATAATTAGTATTGTAATTTTAGCAAGTTCACTTGGCTGGAAATTAAAAAAACCTAAATCCAGCCAGCGGCGAGCTCCATAAATTGTTTTTCCTGCAAATGGAACGGCTATCAGCAAAAGTACTGTCACAAAAAATAGCGGCCACGCAATTGTCTTCAAGTGCCTATAATCAAACAGCATAAAGGTTATCATCCCGCCAAAACCCATTAGGCCCCAGATAAGCTGCTTCTGATAAAAGGAATTAACACTCATGCCGTCTTCCATACGGAATCCGCTTGCAGAATAGAGGTTCATAACCCCTACAAAAAATAACACCCCTGCAAGGCCTAGCAAAAACCAGTTCATATGGATGAGTAATCGTCTGTCAACTGGCGACATTAGTCTCTTACCGCCTCGCCTTCCGGCTTTTTAGCATAAAGCTGATCATACAACGCCTTTACAATCGGCCCCGCACCAGAGGCGCCGTGAAGGCCGTGCTCGACCATACAGACAATCACATACCGTTCAGCTCCTCGTTCAGCAAAACTAGCCATCCATGCATGATCCCTGTATTTATAGGGGATATCTTTATCTTTCATTTTTTTCAGTTCATCAGTGAGCTTAACAACCTGCGCAGTTCCGGTTTTACCACCTACGACGATTCCTTTCATGCGAAGCCTTCGGGCAGTTCCATGCGCACCGTCAACAGTTTCAATCATAGCCTTTCTAATTAACTGCAACTGCACATCACTTAAGGGCAGACGTCCTTGCTCTTCAGCGGGCTCTCCCGCCAAAAGTTGCGGTCTCAGCAACCGGCCCCCATTTACAACAGAGGAAATGAATCTAGCCACCTGTAAAGGCGAAGTAAGGGTATATCCCTGTCCGATAGCGAAATTTAAATTTTCTCCCGGATGCCAAATCTCTCCGAAACGTCTACGTTTCCATGCCCGGGTCGGAATAAGACCGGGCTTTTCATGTGGCAAAGAAATACCTGTCTTCTTTCCAAAACCAGCTTTAAAAGCGAATTCACTAATGCGATCAACTCCGAGCTTCATTCCGAGTTTATAAAAATAAACATCACAGGATTGAACCAGAGCCTGCTCCATATTTACATCACCATGCCCATATTTTTTCCAGCAGCGGAAAACGTATTTTCCGAGCTTTACGAAACCGGGACAATGAACTGTTTCTTTAAGATTAATTACATTGTAATGGAGCCCTGCAGCAGCTACAGCCAGTTTAAAAACAGACCCCGGAGGGTACACGCTCTGAATGACTCTATTTTGCAAAGGGTGCATTGGATTATTCTGTAACTCCGCCCAATCTTTGCGACTAAAACCGGTGGTGAATAAATTATTATCGTATGATGGAGCACTGACAAAAGCCAATATTTGACCATTATCCGGGTTCATGACCACTACTGCCCCGGCCTTACCTTCCAAAAGCTTTCCACCAAGCGTTTGAAGTTCTATATCGATGGAAAGATCTATATCTTCACCCGCAACTGGCGGATTTAAAATTCTCTCTTTCAAACGTCTGCCAGTGGCATCAACTTCTACCTGCCTACGCCCCTTTACGCCACGAAATCTCTTTTCGAGCATAAACTCAAGGCCCTGCTTGCCGGTAAAATCGCCAACAGCTAGACCTTCATCGGCTTCAAGCTCTGCCTCTGTGGACTCAGCAACATAGCCCAGCACGTGGGACAACAAAGGCCCTTGCAAATATTTCCGTCTGGAGCGGACAACAACCTCAAGGCCCGGCCAATGCAACGCATTAGCCTCAATTATGGCGACCTGTTTAAAGGTCAAATTTGGAATGAGTATTAAAGGCTCAAAGGGCTTAACGCGTTTGCGGGATTTTTTGAAAACGTCTTTAAGTTTTGCCAGATCCACACCAGTCCACTTAGAGACAGTAAGCATAGTAGCATCAAGATCTTTGCAATCCTCACGAACTAGACCCAGCGCATAGGCAGGCTCATTAAGCGCGAGAAGCTTGCCCTCACGATCTCGGATTAATCCGCGCGGAGCATAAAGTCTGTCCTGCCGAAGCTGGTTGTTTTTGGCCTGCTCTTCGAAATAAATTCCCTTATGAATTTGTAGAAACCAAAATCGCAAGGCGAAAATAAAGAAAAGCAAGAGTATAAGCCCCTGCAGCAGCAGCAAACCTGTTTTAGGAGGCTGCTGAGATTTTGAATCATGCAGAGAACTCATGCTTCAACCGTTCCGGATAGATATATTTGAGAAAAGCCCACTCGAGCGGGAATATAAGAAATTGCAGAACCCCTTCCAAAAAATAGCGATCAGCCGTCCACTGCATATCTGCAAGAACCGCCATCAGACCTGTAAGAAGAGGATGTAATAAACCAAGCCCGGCTCCGCAAAGAATTGCAAACATCAGGCTCTGAACATCGAAGAACATTGCCCCGCAGCGGTATAAAGCAACTATGGAAGAATACCACAATATTGAGTAGCCAAACGGAAGTCCGCCAAGTCCTTCTTGTATAAGAGTCCAGACAATAAGCAGCCAAAAAAATAAAGTTTTCCGCTCAAGCTGAATACACAGCAAAAGACCCGGAGCCAAAAAATCCACCCCCGGCACGAACCTTTGCGCCCATATACCGGCAACGGTGAAAAGGGTCCACCATACGACAGACAACATATTAGTTCCCATCCGCAGATGTAGAGTTCGAAGCTGGACTAGACGTCGCGTTTCTATGGAGCAAAAGAATCTCTTCTGTATTTTCCATATCCACCATCGGAACAGCTTCTACTTTTAAAAATAATGATATATCTGAGCGTTCTACAGATGCAACCTTCGCAACAGGAAGACCGGGAGGGTAAAGCCCTGCAAGCCCTGATGTCACGAGAATCTCACCTTCTGAGACAGGCGCATTGAGCTTCATATACTTAACGTTCAGAGTTTCCCCTTCACCAGTTCCGGACAATAATCCGGTGGACCTGTGAAGCTGTCCTCGAACTGAAATTCTACTATTGAGGTCTGTGATCAGCATCGCCTTTGAAGCACTTAAGCCAGGCTGGACAACCCTGCCGACAATGCCGAGAGGAGTCAGGACAGGAGTGTCAGGCAAAACACCCGAAACAGATCCTTTACTGATAATAATTGAGTCTAATGCGGCGGAAGGACCCATTCTGTGAGCAATAACTCTAGCTCCGTCGACATACCATCCTTCGACGGGCGAAAATTTAAGCAGCGTTTGAAGCCTGCCAGCTTCTTCTGCTTTCTCTCTAAGCGTCATTATTTCTAGACGCATCAAATCGTTTTGCGAACTTAACTGGTCGTTAGTTTGCTTTAAACCTACGAGATAAATATACCTGTCCCAGAAATCTACAGAGCGATCATGTACCCATTCTCCGGGCCACATAACCCATTTGACAATTTCAAGTCCTGTATAGTCAGCTAAACGGTCAAGCTTACCTGACTGCAGATTCCACGAGTAAAGACTGAGGTAGATGAATAAACCTACAATGAGGGCTATAGCGGTACGCTTGAGCTTCAAACTAATCCTCTAGCTTATTTAAATGGAGATTGTGCCAAACAAAAAAAGAGGCCGACTGACACAACAATGCATCTTTCTAAAAGCATAGTTTTACGGACAAAACCTGTAAAACTATGCTTTTAGCAAAGAAAAATGCAATCTCTGCTAGTCCACCGCAAAGCAATAGAAGTTAATCTATTGTAACTTCTTTATAGATGTCTATTTCTTCAAGAGCCCTGCCGGAACCAATAACAACCGCATTAAGCGGGTTATCTACAACGGTGATAGGAAGGTGAGTTTCCTGACTGAGTAATTGATCCAAGCCTTTAAGCAAAGCTCCCCCACCAGTCAGCACAATACCTCTATCAACGATATCCGCAGCAAGTTCAGGAGGAGTTTGTTCCAGAGCAACGCGAACGCCTTGGACAATACTATCAACCTGTTCAGAAATAGCTTTTCGGATTTCACCAGAGGTAATCAAAATATTCTGAGGTATTCCAGTCACAAGGTCGCGGCCTTTGACTTCCATTTCAATCTCTTCTTCAAGAGGAAATGCAGAACCAATTTTAATTTTAATACGCTCTGCAGTGCTCTCCCCGATCAACATTGAATATTTGCGCTTCACATGCTGCATGATAGATTCATCCATCTTATCGCCACCAACTCTTACAGAGCGGGCATAGACGATACCGGACAGAGAAATAACTGCAATCTCAGAAGTACCACCGCCAATGTCTACGACCATATTGGAAGTAGGCTCGGTGATGGGAAGATTTGCTCCGATTGCCGCAGCCATGGGTTCTTCAATAAGGTAAACCTCACGAGCTCCAGCACTTTGAGCAGATTCTTTAACCGCTCTTTTTTCAACCTGAGTTATACCGGTAGGCACACAGATCATGATCCGCGGCCTTACTAGCCTGCGGCGGTTATGGACTTTTGAAATAAAATGACGCAACATAGCTTCAGTAACCTCAAAGTCAGCAATTACGCCGTCTTTCATAGGTCTGATAGCTACGATGTTACCGGGAGTACGGCCAAGCATTCTCTTGGCTTCCATCCCTACGGCGAGAACTTTACTTCCGCCGTGAACATCCCTTTTTACAGCTACAACCGATGGTTCGCTGAGCATTACGCCTTTACCCTTAACATAGACCAGAGTATTTGCTGTACCAAGGTCAATTGCAAGGTCGCTAGAAAACGAGCCGAGTATCTTGTCAAATATAGATGCCATATTCTACTGGAAACTCCAAAAAAAATGTGATTCAAATAACGCCGCAACAGACGCTTACTTTTCTTATATAAAAAGAAATTCCTAGGTATTAACTAGCAGAAGATATTACTACAGGCAACATATTACACCAATTATGACAACTACTACCCTAAAGCCATAAACCACTGTATATACTAATTTAATTAGATATTATTTATCAAAAGCAAACAGACTTCCTCATAAAAAGGAGCTTCGATGTATCGTTTTTACGGACTTGCCGCCAGGCTTAGACAAAATTTCGGCAAGCGGGTTCAGAAAGTACCTCTTGATTTTGGTTTCTCATGTCCCAACCGAGATGGTAAAATATCCACCGAAGGATGCATATTCTGCAATCCTCTTGGATCAGGGTCCGGTATGCATTCGCAATCCATGCCGGTCGATCAGCAATGGGATTTCTGGACTAAAAAATTTACAAGACTATACAACGCAAAACTGTTTCTAGCCTATTTGCAGTCTTACTCCAACACTTATGGAACCTTAGAAGAAGTTAAGTGTGCGCTTGACAAAATCCGTAATCTTCCGGGATTAACAGGGATATGCATCGGCACTCGCCCAGATTGCATTGATAGCGAAAAACTACAGCTTATTAAAGATTTGAACCTTAAAGAAACGTGGCTTGAACTTGGTTTGCAAAGCTCCAATGATGCAACCCTCGCCCGTATCAATAGAGGGCATGACGCTAAATGCTTTGCAGATGCAGTAAAACTAGCTGACTCTTTCGGAATAGAAGTTTGCGTCCACATAATAGCTGGTCTGCCCGGTGAAACGAAGGAAGACTTCCTTGCTTCAGTTGAATTCATTAATGCGCTGCCCGTCTCAGGCATTAAGTTTCACAATCTTTATGTCAGCCACGACACACCACTTCAGAAAATGTATGATGCGGGTGAATTCATACCTTTTTCTATGGCTGAATATCTCGAAATGCTCGAAGCGGCCATATCCATCCTACGGCCCGATATTGTGATTCATCGAATGAATGCAGACCCGACTCCGGGTGAACTGGTTGCACCGGACTGGATTGAACATAAAAGAAACGTTCAGAACGCAATTGATATGATGTTCCAAAACAATGATCTATGGCAAGGTAAAGCCAGAGAAGACGCGCCTGAGAGTCCTCCAGAATGGTTTGGTCCGGATCACATGCCGCCCGGAAGAGAAAGGAAAATATAACATGTTTCACACAGAGTTTATTGCAGCAGAAGATATCTGCATTCGGCTATTCTGGCAGGATGGCATGATCCGCAAAATTAAGCTTAACTGGGCAGACAGCCGCGAATCAGATCCGAACCTCAGCTCTTATGCGCTTAAGATTCAGAGCAAACTTGCAAAATATGTACGCGGTGAAAAAGTTGAATGGCCCGATCTTCCTCTCGATTTTTCTCAGCTTACTCCTTTTCGACAGCAAGTCCTAAAAGCCCTGTCAAAAGAGATAAAATGGGGAGTAGCCACCTCCTACAAAGATCTCAGCAAACTGGCGGGCTCACCACGCGCAGCCAGAGCAGTCGGAACCACAATGGCTAACAATCCATTTCCATTGATTATTCCGTGCCACAGAGTACTTGCGGCCGGAGAAAAGATCGGCGGGTTCAGCGGTTCAGGTATTCCAATGAAAGAGTATCTTCTAAATCTAGAAAAAATTTCATTTAAAAATGGATAGATGCGGTGAAGTTTATCTTGCCATTTTTTTCTGCATTCTGGCTCTAATGTATATAGCAACCATATTCATGCCCAGAACCAAAGTAATCAGCACAAGAGACGTTCCATATTGAATATGCCTCGTCTTCTCAATTTCTGTCCCGGCAGTCGCTAGTACATATATATGATATGGAAGAGCCATCACATCATCAAAAAGGGATGCTGGCATGTCCGGTGTAAAGAAAACTGCGGCGGTAAACATAATTGCTGCCGTTTCGCCAGCAGCTCTTGAAAGAGTCAATATAGCCCCTGTCAGCATACCCGGAAGAGCTGCGGGAAGAACTACTCTGTAAATAGTCTGCCACTTAGTTGCGCCAAGGCCGAGTGAGGCTTCACGATATGTCTGCGGGACTGAGCGAAGTGCTTCTTCAGATGCCCCGATAACAAGAGGTAGAGCCAGCGCACCAAGAGTGCAAACACCGGCCAGAATACTCACGCCCATACCCATGACAGTAACAAAAAGAGACAGTCCGAAAAGACCGAATACTACTGAAGGAACACCGGCAAGGTTGTTAATGCCAAGTCTGAGGATTCTTACCAATTTTGGAGATGTCGCATATTCATTAAGGTAAATCGCCGTTGCGATACCCCAAGGGAGCGCAACCATCAGTGCGCCATAACTAAGGACTATAGTCCCGACGATACAAGGCAGAATACCGCCTTCAGTCATTGAATTTCTTGGATTTTCAGTGAGAAACTCCCAGCTCATAGCCGGTAGACCGTAATAAAGAACGAACCCGCAAATAATCAATAGTGCCAATCCATTTATTGCGACTGCGCCCTTAAATAGCAAAAATACTACCTTCTGAATTCTCTCGCGCATTGCGTAGTTACCAGACCCGCCATGAGGCATCTGTTCACTCCTGTTACCTTCAGCTGTAAGCATCGAATCCACCTGTTCTATCGTATCTGCAGAATTACTCATTATTTGTACCCATTCATTCCCTTTATGTTGTTAACTTCTCTCGCTACAGAGTTGCCGAGCCGACTTGTGTATACTTGTGAGCGACATGATCAGCTATCAGATTGAAAACCATGGTGAATAAAAACAGGACCATACCAATGGCAAATAATGCGTGATAATGCTCGCTATGAAATGGAGCTTCTCCCATTTCTGCGGCAATTGATGCAGGCATAGGTCTTACAGGATCAAAAATCGATCCAGGCAAAAGGCCAGCGCCCCCAGCGACCATCAACACAACCATAGTCTCACCAATGGAGCGGGCCATTCCAAGAATAATCCCCGTTGATATCCCGGACAATGAAGCCGGTATCATAACTTTATATATGCTCTGCCAATGCGTTGCACCGAGGGCGAGGGAAGCTTCTTTGAGTTCAGGAGGAACCGAATAAAGAGCATCCTCAGAAATACTTGTTATTGTCGGAACAGCCATAAATGCCAGCATTACAGAGGCATTAAAGAGATTTAAGCCCACCGCAATATCAAATGTATCCTGTAGAAAAGGAGCAACTACGACCATTCCGAAAAAACCGATAACGACAGACGGTAGAGCTGCCAGCATTTCAACTGCGGGCTTCACAATGTCGCGAATTTTCGTAGGTGCAATTTCAGCAAGATAAATCGCAGTCATCACGCCCAGCGGAATGGCAATGAGGGAAGATAATAATGTAACAGCACCAGAACCGACAATCAGAGCCCAAATTCCAAAAGCAGCAGGTTCATCCGTCGGATACCATTCAAATCCGAAAATAAAGTCTTTCACTGATACGAAATTAAACACTGGTAATCCTTCAACAAATAAGAACACCATAATTAAGAACAGAACCAATATGGATGTAAATGCTGTTACGAGGAAAAATGAATGAATCAAACGTTCTGTTGAACGGCGTCCGAGATTTAATGCTTTAAGGATTAATATGACGGCTCCACCTAAGCCAAGTATAATACTGAAAATATACCAGCCACTGGATCTTGACGCGATAATATTATGAACACTTTCAGTAACAGCAGCTAAAAGAAGATTGCTATCCTTACCTTTACTTTTGCTCATCACGTCTCTGTCAGTGCGAACGTATGCATAAATACCGTTCAGGCTGTCAGTAAGACTCTTTACTTTAGACTCTTTTTCCGCCTGTGTAAGTTTAGATTCACTCACAGTTTCAGCTATTTCGTGAGTCGAAAGCATCATAACTTTCTTTAACGCTCCAACCGTGCTCATCGAGTAATCGCCCCTTTGCGCGACCTTATCAGTGGAATAAATAAAGATCTGTTCCGCTTCGGTTAATCCTGAAAGTTTATAGGCATAACCCCCGCTAGCTATCGCAAGGGTTATTAAGAAAACACAGATGTTTCGAGACGTAATCACGAGCATTCCCCTGATATAAAGAAAATTAGTAATGCAATTTCAATCAACCACGAACAATTGAGGCGGAAAAATCTTCGGGAGAAATTCACCTCCCGAAGATCCATAATCAGGCATTTTAGTATCAATAGTACTATTTTACTGGAATGAACCCTGTGTCAGCAGCAAGAGTCTGACCTGCGGGGCTCATCATGTAGTCGATAAGAGCTTTTGCTTCACCGGTTGGTTCGCCGGGAGTGTAGATATTAAGACCGCGGGCGATTGGGTAGGATTTATCTTTTGCAGTAGCAACTGATGCGGCAACACCCTGAACTTCAATACCTTTCAGCTCTTTATTCAAGTATGCAAGACCGACATAACCAATTGCTTTTTTATTTTTAGAAACAGCCTGTGCAACAGCGCCGTTTGAAGCCTGAAGAAGCGCCCCAGGAAATACACGGTGCTTTTTGCCGTCTTTCTTCATGACTTTGCTCTTCCAGCAATCGTAAGTTCCAGATGAAGTGTCACGAGAGATTACAACTATCTGAGAGTCATCGCCGCCAACTTCTTTCCAGTTTTTAATTTTGCCGGTATAAATTCCGAAGAGCTGATCTTTGCTGAGCCCTGAAACGGGGTTGTTCGGATTAACAACAGGAACGATGCAATCAAGAGCTACAATAAACTGGACAGGAGCGCGTCCATTGTCTGTCGCTTTCTGAATTTCAGCAGGTTTCATGTCACGTGACATCATTGCGATATCGGTAGTGCCATCGATTAAAGCTTTTGCTCCGTTACTTGATCCGCCACCAGAGATAGAGATCGAAGTAGATGGATTAGCTAACATGAAAGTTTCAGCTGATTTCTGCATTAACGGAAGAACAGTTGTTGAACCTTTGACTTGTACTGATCCAGCAAATGCTGATCCTGTAAACGCCATAACCATAATAGAAACTAAGGCGATAATTCTAGATTTCATTTTCCTTCCTCCAAATTTAAATTTTTTGCTGACACGTTGTTACCTAGTCAGTTTTCTTTGTCGTTGAAGAAGGGTCTATACGAGCTTAGTTACAAACTTGTTACGGCCAAGAGAAAGGTACGTGACATCACACTGGCATATTCATTGCTTTACATTCTCTAATTATACTAAAATTAGACGGAGATATTCCTGTGAAGCGAAAGTATGCTATAATCGGCGCGGGTCCAACGGGTCTCGGAGCTGCTAGACGGCTGATGGAACTAGGCGAAAAAGACTTCATTATTCTGGAAAAAAATTCCTATGCAGGTGGACTTGCGTCTAGTTTTACCGACGAGAAGGGGTTCACATGGGACATTGGCGGACATGTAGTCTTTTCCCATTACGAATATTATGACGATCTTCTTGCTGAAATTCTTATGGATGAATATCTGGAACACCTTCGTGAATCATGGGTGCGTTCCGTCAAAACGTGGGTTCCTTACCCTTTCCAAAATAATATAAGACACTTACCTAACCAGATTAAATGGAAATGTGTGCGAGGACTTCTTCCCGGAGTTCGCTCGGAAGACACTCCTGCAAACTTTTACGAGTGGATTAACAATACCTTCGGTGCGGGAATCGCAAAATATTTCATGCTGCCATATAACTATAAAGTATGGGCGACTTACCCTGAAATGATGTCATTTTCGTGGATTGGTGAGCGTGTAAGCGTTGTTGATCTTAAAACAGTGCTCAAAAACATTATTCTCGAGCAGGATCACCTGTCTTGGGGCCCTAACAATAAATTTAGATTCCCTCTTAAGGGCGGTACAGGTTCAATTTATAAGAAGTTGGCAGAGACAATCAGCAGCAATATTTTATACAATACTTGCGTTTCATCCATTGACCATAAGAATAAAATTCTCACTGATGCCCAAGGCAATACTTATGAATATGAATATTTGTTGTCCACTGCACCTGTAGATATTCTAGTTAAACAATGGCTGAACAAACCATCTGAAGACCTCATCAATGCAGCAAATATGCTAAAACATAACAGCGTAGTAGTTGCAGGAATAGGGCTATCGACCTCTAAAGAAGACACCCGTTGCTGGATGTACTTCCCTGATGATGACAGTCCATTTTACCGTGTGACAAACTTTCACAACTACTCACCGAATAATACACCTGTTTCAGGTGTTGGACGTGCGCTTATGTGCGAAGTTTCATATTCTAATCATAAAAAAATTAACCATGATCAGGTGCTTAGCGAAGTTGAAGATGGCCTCGTAAACACTACAATGATCACTGAAGAAGATAGAAAAGATATAATTTCCCGCTGGTCCATAAATGTGGATTACGGTTACCCTATCCCTTGCCTGCAACGCGATGAAGCGTTACAGATTCTGCAACCTGCTCTTGAATCCATGTCCATATTTTCCAGAGGCCGCTTCGGTGGCTGGAAATATGAAGTTTCAAACATGGACCATTCTGTAATGCAGGGCGTAGAATGGGCTGAAAGAATGATAAACGGTAAGCCCGAAACCACATACAGGATAAGTTAATCACATGACCATATCTGCCGCCACTTTCGAACAAAGGCGGGAAAGAGTCCGCAAACGTCTAAAAGACCGTGGACTCCCTCCTCTATTGGTAAATTTTGCTGCAAACCGTTATTATCTCAGCGGATTTGAACTTCATGACCCGCAATGCAACGAAACCGCTGGATGGGTTATCATTTGCCCTGACGGAAAAGATTTCCTTCTTACAGACCCAAGGTACTTAGACGCAGCACGCAGATTATGGAACGAAGAAGATATTTTTATCTATTCCGGACGCAAGTTCGATGCGCTCAAAAATTTCTTTAAATCTAATTCTATTTCTGCGCTGGCCTACGATCCTAAGTCTATTAATATTTTCGAGCACGAAAAACTAAACGAACTTTGCGAGCTTAAGCCTGTTTCAGGTTTGGTTGAACAACTTCGTCTTATTAAAGATGCTGATGAAATTGAGCTGATGGAAAAATCCTGCGCTCTTAATCATAAAGTATATGAGCTGATAGAGCCTAAACTTCAGGAAGGTCGCACTGAAGCTGAAATTTCATGGGAACTTGAACAGCTTTTCCGCAACAACGGTGCTTCTGAGCTATCATTTCCTTCCATTGTAGGCGTCGGCCCCAATGCCGCACTGCCGCATGCAATTCCCGGAGACACAAAACTTCGTGAAGGCGAGCTTGTTCTCATTGATATGGGTTGCAGACTTGGCGATTACTGTTCGGACCAGACCAGAACATTCTATATTGGCGACAAGCCTTCTGATCGTTTTTTAACTGTACGTGATCAAGTTCAGGAAGCACAAATGGCGGCAATCCGAGTATTGCGACCCGGCCTTCCAATTAAGCACGCATACCACACAGCAAAAGCGGTCTTTGAAAAGTATGAAGTAGAACAGTATTTCACCCATTCTCTAGGACACGGCATCGGCCTTGAAACACACGAACAGCCGAGCGTCAGCCCTATTGCAACAGGTGAACTCAAACCAGGTATGGTTATCACCATCGAGCCGGGATTGTATTACCCAGATTGGGGTGGAATACGCTGGGAATACATGGTTCTCATCACAGAAGATGGCTACAAAATAATGTAATTTCCGCAGGGTTCCCCGGAACCCTGCTTTTGATACAAGTCCTAAACCTCATAATATTCTTCAAGATTAAAATATGGCCCGTAAAAAAAGAAAACCACGCCCGCGTCCACTACCCGCTCCACCTGAATTTTCCAGCCGCGTTTATGTTCAGATAGCGCCGGCGGATATTGCTATATTCAGATTCCTGCTTGAAGCAATGGACAACCTTTCCATGTTTACAGTTGCTGATAGATTCAAAGGAGTACTGATGCTACGCTATAGCCCCCATCAGGAAAGAGAATTCAACGAATTTATGGACAGCATTAAGGATGAAATTAACATCAAATTCATCCCTACCCCGTCCACGACAGCCTGATTTAACTTCCCCTTTCTACGCCCTAACTCCTCCTGAAACTCTTTCTACATCACAATATGAATATAAATTCATATTTGTTGACAATATGAATATGAATTATTATTCATTAAAAAAGCTAATTTTATGAACCTGTTCATAAAAGTCACACGGACTACCGGAGAAAATCCAATGGTTAGAGATCCCATTCAAAGGCGAAGTAAAGAAAAGAAGCGCAAAATAATCGTTGCCGGCATGAAACGGTTTTCAGAAAAAGGATTCCACAAAACTGGTATCGCTGAAATTACAGAAGAGGCTGGAGTTTCGGTGGGATCATTCTACGGTTATTTTGAAGACAAAAAAGATCTACTTATTCAGGTTGCGCAGGCATACGGCAGCAGCATAATAAGAGGGATCTACGGAAGGATCTCAGAAGAAGCCCCTTTGTCTGGATCAAGCCATGAAATAGTTAAACATATGGTAGATTCTGCAATTCAAGCGCATACACTTTCAACAGAATTACATAGAGAAATGCTGGCCCTCAAAAACCGCGAACCGGAAATGGCCAAACTAGATAAGAGCATCACAGACTCATTTCAGACAGGAGTTGAAGCAATACTTGAAAATTGCGGAGATAGAATAAAAGTAAAAGACATAGAGATTGCTTCAAAGCTTGTGACAAGGACTATTGAAGAAACTATGCACAGCTGTTTTTTAGAACATTCCGATGTACCTAATGACAAAATATTTGATGAATTAGTTGAGATGTGTACGGGCTATTTATTTAAATCTACTGATCGGAATGAGATGAAGATTCAGAATGGTTAGATTGAGCAAAGTGATTAGGATGAATAGGGTCAGTAGAAAGGTTGCCCTTATCGACAAGGTCGGAATTAAGACAATCATAAGTGCAATTCATCTTTTTACAATCTTCGATTTCACAATATGAGTGTCGTGCTTCATTAACTATTTTCTTAAATGCCCCATCTTTTTTCATTTCAATTAACGTTATTGCCACCTTTTCAGCGAGGGCGGCATGTTTCTTATGCATATAAGCGTAAATTTTCGTCTCTTTTAGTTTTCCGACTTCTTTAATTCCATGAAAATCAGGATGTTTTAGCACCAGACGCTTCCCTTCAAGCCCCCCAGAAATGGCATATTCGATATACCCCTTGGCAAGCATTTTAAAAAGGTTGGGTTCAGAACTTTGGCGAATAATATTTTCGGGCTTTAAAGTTTTACCCAAAAAACTCTCCGCATATTTTTTACCACTTACAAAACCAACCTTAGAGCCGACTAGCTGTTCCCAATTAACAATTTTAACATCAGCATTCTTGGAAAAAACCGCAAGATAAATGGATAAAAGATCGCATTCTATACGTACTAGATTTGGATACTGCCCTCCGCTCACTTCGTGAAAATTATAAACGCGGTGAAGTTCTCCATCAAGAGCACCGGAATTAGACATAAGCAAAGACCTTGGGCTAGGGTAGCTTTTAGCATCAAATTCTACCCCATTTCTCTTAAAAGCTTCCTTAAGAAGAGGATAAATAACGCGCGATTGATAAGTCGAAAGAGGTGAACCAGAGGCAAAAACAACTTCACCCTGAGCAACGGCAGTGCTGCACAAGGTAAAAATAAAAACTATTATAAATGAATAAATGAAATGATGCATAATAAAATCCCATATAAAAACAAAGAAATCTTGCAAGAGATGCATAATATAAAATATATTTCTATTGCTATTACAAATCTACCACTCTGACATCATTAGTATCAATTTCTACTCCAAGAAAAGATCCACCAACAGCAGCAAATCTCTGTGCCGAATCCGTAGCTAAAAAAGAAACTTGCCCTTTATCCTTATCAGTGTTGCAAATTTTAGCTTCACTTAAAATATTTTCCACGGTCCTCGCTGTAGTCTCAGCAGAATCAACAAGTCTTATTGCGCTTCCTGCTACATTTGAAATTGCCTTCCTAAGCACGGGAAAATGAGTACAGCCAAGTACAAGAGTATCCGGCCCCACTTCACCGAAAGCGGCAAACAAAGGTTCCAAATAGCGAGCAACAATAGCTTCTACCAATTCACCTTCAACCCAACCTTCTTCCGCAAGGCCCACAAATAATGGACAAGGATAAGCAATTATCTCAGCGTCAGGATGCATACTACATATTGTCCGCTGATACGCTCCACCATTTACGGTGCTTTCAGTCGCAATGACGGCTATTTTACCATTGATGGTAGTTGCGCACGCAGCCTCTGCGCCGGGCTTAACAACACCAACTACCGGAAGCGGACCATACTCAGCAGCCAAAGCGTCTATTGAAACGGCAGATGCTGTATTACAAGCAACAACAAGCATTTTTATGCCTTCGCGAACAAGTGCCCCGCCGGCTTGCAAGGCATATTTGGTCACAGATTCCGGGCTTTTAGTTCCATATGGAACCCGTGCTGTATCACCAAGATACAAGAAATTTTCATTAGGTAACAGTTCACGCAGAGCTCGAAGCACAGTTAGCCCGCCAACGCCGGAATCGAACACCCCTATAGGTAAACTACTCGTACAAACTGACAATGTTAATACTCCCGAATCTTCAATTTTTACCAGCCAAAAATATATACTAAGTATCTAGTCTGTAACTCTACAATTAGTAAAGTAGGCGTACACCGTTCACTGTTTTATAGAGCAGTAGTCACAATTTAATGGTCTAGTATTCTACCCAATTTGTTCTGAATAAAAATTAGTCTAATACTAAAATACCACCATTGCTATTATTGACATAACAAAAAGAGTATTCAAGTATGTTAAGGCGTTTTAAATGAAGGAAAAGTTCAAAATTAAATAAGCAAGTGACTCAAACTTGAGGAAAAAAGATTCCCATGAAAACACAAAGCATGACTTATTACGGAGTCGGCCCTAGAATAATGAGGCCAACAGCTATCTATGGTATAATAGCCATATTACTGACAATTTTTTCTCCAAAACTGTTTCTAATGAATTTTATGCCGAGTGCGGTCTTCCATATAATAGGTGGGATTTTTCTGGGATTCGGAATCGCATTTCTTTACATATCAAGCAAAGCTATGAAAATAGCCGTTTCGAAAGGTAAACTCGAGACAACAGGAACTTTTGCCTTGGTCAGAAACCCGCTCTATTTTGGGTGGATGTTTTTCATTTTTACAGGAATCGCAATTGTGTCGCAGGCGTGGTTGATCTTCGGAATGCCCGCATTAGCGTATTTTAGATTTAACAAATTAATCTCACAGGAAGAAGACGCGCTGGAAGAAGCTTACGGAGAAGAATACATCACATACAAAAAAAACGTCCCTTTGATCATACCACGCTGTAAAGATATTTTTTAGAGATTAAGCTTGAGAAGCTCGTGGATTTTATGCCTCAACTGAGGCGGAGATTTATGACCCTCATGTTTTGCCCAATGAACTTTTAAATGAACCATCATTTTTATTTATATTGACGTTTTGTTTATCTTTTTCATGTCTGAAATTTATTTCCCAGTTATCGGGGGCAACTCCCTTCTTCATTTGAACGCAAAACAAATCACGCGGCAACGTACCCTCTTCTAAGCGAATGACATCTAAGAGCTCATATCCCTTTGACAAGTTATTCACTTTTGCTTGATCAAAAAAATGTATAACAAATCCTCCAATCTCATAAATATCATCAGACAAATGTTTTCCTGCTCTGAAATGCTTATCAAAATTATTCCGAACAGAATAAAAAACAAGACCATCAGGCTTAAGTACACGGTGAATTTCTCGCAAAACAAATGCAACTTCAGAATTAGTGAGGTTCATACACAGCAACATATGTGAATAACATACATCAAAAGAACAACTTTCAAATGGTAAAGTTTTCCTGACATCGTGCTCTTGAGGCTTAATTAAAGAAGGAAGACCGCATTTTTTAGCCCGGTTACGAATATTTAAGACTGCGGACTCAGAGTAATCAAGAGCGGTAACTTCTATTCCGTTTTGAGCAAAAAGAAATGAATCGCGCCCTTGACCGCAACCAAAGTCCAGCAAAGAACGAACTCCATTCTTCTTAAAGATCTCGAGAGAATTCTGTGCGAATTCACTTGCTGATTCTCCAAAAAACGCATCATCTTTCGCAAAAAGATCATTCCAGTGATCTTGCTGGCCAAGCGGTTTACAATCCTGAGATTTCATCAAAGCTCCATATATTACATTTGATAACTAGCTAACGTCAGTCTCTACAAAATTAAGTATTACTTAACAGCCCCGACAGGACAAACATTTGAACACTGACCACAGGATATACATTCCGTGGACATCACGGGGTTACCTAGGCTAATTGCGCCCATAACATCCACATCCATAGGGCACATTTCATTGCATTTATTGCAACTGATACATTTATTGTGCGTAGGTCGTTTTCTGATGCGAGCTAAGGATGATGCAGGTTTCATTATAAGTGAGACTGGACATAAAATCTTACAAAAAGCTCTCTTTTTCCTAAAAACAAAGGCCAATATTACAGCCGCCAAATAGTAAATTCCATTACCTGCTAAGAACCATATCAATTGGTCTGCTTTACCTTGAGCCGGGTCAATTTGATAACGGACATAATCATACCCAGTCCAAATGAATATTAGTGGAACGAGAATAGATAAAAATAAGACAGGATATCGTAAAGCAGTATATTTTGGAGGAATAGGAGCATTGTCTTTTATCGGAAGCCATTCTAAAAATGCAGCTGTCCAGCAAGCCCATCCACAAAAGCCTCGTCCCCATATTAAAGGGCCACAAACTTTCGCAACAGCATAATGAATGAGCACACGAGTAAATATTCCTGAACTCAAAAATAATGCCCCGTAAAAAACGGTTTGTTCAAGTTGTAAATTTTCTCTTTGCAACAATCCCAGAAAGACTAGAAATATCGGTGAAATTGCAAGAATAGCGATTCTTCGACCAATATCTTTTTGAGCCCCTTGAAATCTACTAGCAACTAATATTCCCACGGTGATACAGCCACCAATATAAGGGAATATAAGTAAAAAGCCCCACCATCCCACAAAAGTGTAAAGAATTAAACCAACCAACGCACCTACTAGCGCAGGAATAAAAGAAGACAAGGACTTATTCCTCAAAATCGACCTACCCCTGTCTATCCATACTACGATAATTTATTGCTTCAGCAAGATGCGCAACTTTGAGAGATTCATCGCCGCCAAGATCAGCAATAGTGCGCGCTATGCGAAGTATACGGGTGTAAGCTCTGGCTGAAAGTCCGAGACTGCGAACCGCCTGCTCAAGAAATGCGTGCTCGGTATCAGTGAGCTTGCAAAATTTCTCAAGAGATGAACCTGAAAGTTCACTGTTAGTGAGAATCTCAAGATCCTTATAACGCTCAGTTTGAACAGCTCTAACCCGCTCAATATTCCCGCGCATAGTAGCGGAATCAAGTCCCTTATTACCGCGCAAATCTTTATAATCTACCGCTGGAACTTCAATCTGCAAATCAATGCGATCCAAAAGAGGTCCCGATAAACGAGAAGTATACCTGCGCACAGCAACGGGGGTGCAAGTACAGGCATGTCGTTCATCAGTAAAATATCCACACGGACAAGGATTCATCGCCGCTACAAGCATAAAATCAGCAGGATACGACAACGACATTGCGGCGCGCGAAATAGTAACCTCGCCACCTTCAAGCGGTTGACGAAGCACTTCAAGCACATTTTTTTTAAATTCTGGCAATTCATCTAAAAACAACACACCGCGATGTGCGAGCGAAACTTCGCCGGGCTTAGGGTAAGCTCCGCCGCCGATCATTCCGGCATCTGAAATAGTATGATGGGGTGAACGGAAAGGACGGATAACCATCAATGCTTTGTCGCGATCAAGCTGACCTGACACACTATATATCTTTGTAACTTCAAGAGCTTCCTCAAAAACAAGAGGCGGCAGAACTGTAGGAATCCTCTGAGCCAGCATGGTTTTACCACTGCCGGGAGGTCCTATAAAAAGAATATTATGATTACCAGCCGCGCCGATTTCTATGGCACGCTTAGCGTACTCCTGCCCTTTTACTTCGGCAAAATCTAATCCAAAATTCTGGCGACCTGCCCACAAAGTTTCTGTATCCACAGCAGTAGGTTCAAGAACTTCCTCGCCTATCAAAAATTTCACAAGCTGAGAAAGAGACGAAACTCCGTAAACATCAAGACCTTCAACGACAGCAGCCTCATGAGCATTGGCAGTGCAGACAATAAGCCCCTTCGCACCCTTCTTTCGCGCTTCAAGAGCTAAAGAGAGTATCCCATGCACAGGCTTCACTTCGCCGCTAAGAGAGAGCTCGCCAGCCAGAAACCATCCTTCGAGAACACTCTGCTCCACAACTCCAGCCGCGCCCAGCAATGAAACAGCAAGCGGAAGATCATAGGCTGAACCAGCTTTGCGAATATCAGCAGGAGCAAGATTTACAGTAATTCGTGAGGGAGGCAACCTATAGCCACTGTTCTTCAGGGCAGAGAAAACTCTTTCCTTACTCTCTTTAACAGCTCCTTCAGCAAGGCCTACCATGGTAAAAGCAGGCATGCCTTGTCTGGCAAGATCTACTTCAAGATCAACTTTAAAAGCATCAATGCCCATTAGGGCTGCGCAGAAAACTTTGGCTATCAACGGTAGGCTCCTTAAAAAATGAAGGTTTCACGTTGTTTATATAGCCATTGCGATTTTGTAAAGATAAGCCCCTAAGTTATACAACTACAACTTACTAGACACCTATTTTTAATCAGAGGATTTTTCCGGATCCTGCGATTTATTACTGTCCGATTTAGCCCACTCTTTTTTGACTTTATCTCTAAAATCTTCAGGCTTATTCTTCTGCTCACTCAAATATTTAGCCACCTTAAAGTCATAATCTAAAATATGGTCAAGCAACCATGCCGAAAGAAGTTTTTTGTAATCATCCGATGACAGATTTTCATGATGAAAACGCGAATACTGTAGAGCTTTAACCTTTCTTTTAAGCTCTGTGTGGCGTTGAACATGTTTAAGGCGCAGCGGATAATGAATCTCCTCCATAAAAGCCTCTTCAGCGTTGAAATGGTAAATAGTATATTCTCGAAGTTTCGTAAGTAAGATCGTAATAGTATCTTCGTTCTCATTTTTATGCAGGGCATCTAAAAGCATACTCATTATACGCAATAGTTCTTTGTGATGACCGTCCAATTCGCCGATACCGAGACTTAAAGAGTCGCTCCATTCAATTTTTGCCACTTAAAAACTCCTGATCATATTTTCAGAAACTACTATTTTTTATTATCCAACTGAAATTTTAATTCTTATTTTATAAACATATAACACACTTATTAAACACTATAAAATATCCGTATTCATCATAAATAAGAATGAATAATTGAAAATTAAATCTACCCAATATCCCAGACTAAGCGTCTTACCCTTAGAATATGCATGAAACCTAAATAGCTGACAAGAAAACTGTGTCAAAAAAAGAAAGCCCGCCATAAATGGCGGGCTTTCAAACAATAAGCATAACTATTAAAGCTACTTAAATAAACTTAGTGAAGTATTTTACCTATACGATTCCAGCGCACAGAGTCAGGTCCGCCCCATGACCAATAAATGATCCAAGCTTTACCGAGAATATTATCGCGCGGAACATTTCCCCAGAACCTTGAATCATTTGAGCCGTCTCTATTGTCACCCATCACAAAATACTCACCTTCGGGGATATGTCTGGGTGGCATATTATCGCGCAAGGTGGAAACGTGGCCATTATCAATAAATTGAGTATAAGGCTCTACAAGCAAATTACCATTCACAAAAACTTTCTTGTTTTTAATCTCCACAGTATCACCGGGAACGCCTATTACTCTTTTGATATAATCTTTGCTCGGATCTCCGGGGTATTTGAAAACAATAATGTCTTTATATTCAGGATCGCCCAATTCAATAATCACTTTGGCAGTAAATGGAATTTTCACGCCATAAGTAAACTTATTAACTAACAGATGATCTCCGATTTGAAGAGTCTGCAACATGGAACCGGAAGGAATCTTAAAAGCCTGAACAATAAAAGTTCTAATAAATAGAGCTAAGAGAAGGGCTATAAATAACGCTTCAATATACTCTTTTACAGTGCTCTGCCATTTGGGATTCATACTATTCGTCCTTATAAATCTTCGCGAGGGATTGCCCTGCGAAATATTCGTTTAAAATAAAAACTAATCGTCGCCAGCCTTAAGTACAACAAGGAAGGCTTCCTGCGGAATTTCAATATTACCCATCTTCTTCATACGCTTCTTACCTTCCTTCTGTTTTTCAAGAAGTTTGCGTTTACGGGAAATATCTCCACCGTAACACTTGGCAATAACGTTTTTCCTGAACGGGGCAACGCGTTCTTTTGCAATAATCTTTCTTGCAATTGCAGCCTGAATTACAACTTCAAACATCTGACGAGGAATAGCCCTTTTGAGCTTCAATGCAAGGCTCCTACCATGAGTATAGGCTGAGTCCTTATGAACAATTATGGAAAAGGCATCCACAGGTTCGGTATTAATCAAAATATCCAGCTTAACAAGGTTAGAGACTCGGTAATCAATAATCTCGTAATCAAGTGAAGCATAACCTTTTGTATGCGATTTCAATTTATCGAAGAAATCGTACATAATTTCAGCAAAAGGAACCTCATACGTTATGATAACGCGTGAGGATGAGAGGTAACGCATGTCTTGCTGGATACCGCGTTTCTCTTCGCAAAGTTTCAATACGGAGCCGACATAAGCATCAGGAACATGAATTTCCAAACGACAGTATGGCTCAGAAAGAGATTCAAGCTCAGTTGCTTCCGGCATTTTACTAGGGTTATCAACCTCAATGACTTCGCCGCTGTTAAGCTTAGCCTGATAAATAACCGAAGGAGCAGTTGCAATCAGCTTAGCCTGAAATTCACGCTCAAGACGTTCCTGAATAATTTCCATGTGCAAAAGCCCAAGGAAGCCACAGCGGAAACCAAATCCGAGCGCGGTCGAAGTCTCTGCTTCATATGAAAATGCGGTATCATTAAGCTGAAGCTTTTCAAGAGAGCCTTTAAGCAGCTCATATTCAGCGGGTTCAACAGGATACAATCCACAGAAAACCATCGCCTTAACTTCCTGAAAGCCCGGGAAAGGCTCTTCAACGGGATCTTCCGCAAGAGTTATTGTGTCACCGACAGGAGCATCAGTCAGCTCTTTCATGCTGGCGCATAAAAACCCAACGTCTCCGGCACTGAGACTTTTCATATTCACTGCTTCAGGAGAATAAACGCCTAAAGTCGTTACATCAAAAACCAGCTTTGAAGAGAAAATTTGAATCTTATCGCCCTTTTTAATTGTTCCATCCAAAACACGGAAAAGAACAACCACGCCCTGATATGAGTCATACCACGAGTCGAAAATAAGAGCTTTAAGAGGCTTACTAGCATCGCCTTCAGGCGGAGGAAGCTGGTTAACAACCGCTTCAAGCACGGTATCCACGTTAAGTCCGGTCTTGGCACTGATCATCAAAGGATCAGAACAATCGAGGCCGATAATCTCTTCAATCTCACCGGCAACCCTATCACAATCAGCGCTGGCCAAGTCTATCTTGTTAAGCACTGGAACGATTTCAAGATCATGATCAAGAGCTAAAAATACGTTAGCAAGAGTCTGTGCTTCAACGCCCTGAGTTGCATCGACAACAAGCAAAGCTCCATCTGAAGCAGCTAAGCTTCGTGAAACTTCGTAACTGAAGTCAACGTGTCCGGGAGTATCAATCAGGTTGAGAATATAATCCTCACCGTTCTTCGATTTGTAAGGAATGCGAACACTCTGAGCTTTAATTGTAATCCCGCGCTCACGCTCAAGATCCATTTTATCCAAATATTGTGCTTTTTTATCGCGATCCCCAACAAGACCAGTAATCTCAAGGATTCTATCCGCAAGGGTGGACTTACCATGATCGATATGAGCTATGATGCTGAAATTTCGTATATTTTCTAATTTTGCCATATAATAAACGGTCGACGTTCATATTAATAGAACTGCCGGCTCCTTATATTTAACGTTATGATTCGCCACAAAAATGTGGACTAAGGGAGATCTTATTACGGTATTTGTTCAATCCTGTCTAATACGTAATGAATCCCAATCAAACAAAGCATTATTATCATTGATATTAAATAAATAAAAAAATTTAGTCTAAGGTACCAGATATATTTAGTATGATATTTTTCACGGAAAGAGTTGATTGACCCATCAAACTATAATACACAGAAAGACAGTATTCCCACAAAAGACGCTGATTAGCACTCTGCTTTTTGCTTTTTATGCAAAAGTATCTGTTGCGAAAAAACAGGCAAAGATCACACTTTAATAAAATTTTAGTTTGAACAATAAAATTGTAACAGACTTGATTTTTTAAACTTTACCCAGCACACTCCCTGGGAGTGAGTGATTAAGCGCACCGGACTGCTCACTATAAGCAGAAATGGCTCTACTGAGCCTGTAGCTGGAATTACCGGGAATAGATGTGGTGGAATCCTCGGAACGAGTAATTTGAGTTTGCGAAAGATACTTAGCAACATCTTGAACATGCTGCTCTTCGCTCTGAGCTCGAGGATATGCATTTGAACGAAACGCCTGTGAGGAGCTTTCAGCTTCACTTGGTTCAAACTCGAGGTCCTTTGCTGTGAAGTTTACCCCAAACTTGCCTAAACTGAACCCAAAACTGCGCGTCTTTACACGTGCTTGTACGCTTTCAGACGTGTTTTCCGTCTTTGCAAGCTCATTTCGCCCGTTTTCAGCATATATATTTATACCTTGTGATGCTATACGCATACCGTACTCCACACTTGAAACCGATCCACGTTCACAAAAAAAGCCTGACAGCCATCACTGGCAATCCGGCGATCCTGCGGCTCTGCCGCAATCATCCATGAAGGATACGTGGGATTTTCGGCTTCCATCCGTGGAAGCAACTGAAATTTCTTTCTGATCAACTGTTCTAAACATAATACGTTGAATCAGGTTTGGCAAGAGTAGCAAAACTTAGAACCTTGCTTTCCGAGGTCCAAAGATTTATCTTCCCCAAAACTTAAGCGATGTAGGAGACTATGAGCAACAAAATTCTTCAGAAAAAAGCTTTGATTCCAGGGCAGACAAGCTTGCTGGTTATCGAAGCTCCACAAATTGCCAAAAAGGCAAAACCGGGAAATTTCGTAATTCTTCGTATCCATGACAAAGGGGAACGCGTTCCTCTTACTATCGCTGATACGGACCCGGAAGCTGGAACTATCACTATTGTTTACCTTGTCGTGGGTAAAAGTTCGGCTCTTCTAGAAACATTAAAAGAAGGTGAGATCATCCTTGATGTCTGCGGACCTCTCGGAAAACCGACTCACATTGAAAAGTGCGGCACAGTTATCTGTGTTGGCGGCGGAACCGGAATCGCAGCCATGCACCATATTGCTAAGGGCCACCATAAAGCTGGCAACCACGTTGTCGCCATTGTCGGCGCACGTAGTAAAGACCTGCTTCTTTTCTGTGACGAACTCGGCGGATTCTGTCCTGAACTCCTTATCGCTACTGATGATGGAAGTTCCGGACATAAGGGATTCGTAACGGATGTTCTGCGCGAACGTCTGGAAAAAGACAAAGACGTAACCGAAGTTGTCGCCATCGGCCCGGTTCCTATGATGGAAGCCGTTGCTAATGTAACCAAACCTTTCGGAGTCAGAACTGTTGTAAGTCTGAACTCTATCATGGTTGACGGCGTGGGTATGTGCGGAGCTTGTCGTTGTAATGTTGGTGGAGAAACCCGCTTTGCATGCGTGGACGGCCCGGAATTTGACGGCCACAAAGTCGATTTCAACGAACTCAGAATGCGCCTCGCTCAGTACAAAAACCAAGAGAACGAATCAATGGACTTGTTCAGGAGGGAGCATGGCGAGTAAAAAGAAATTTAATCCAGTCCGTACCCCGATGCCGGAACAGCCAGCTGATGTGCGTAACAAAAACTTCAAAGAAGTCGCGCTGGGTTATACCCGCGAACAGGCTATCGAAGAAGCAAACCGCTGCATTCAATGCAAGGTTCCGCTCTGTCAGAAAGGTTGCCCTGTCGAAATCGACATCAAAAGCTTCGTGGGACATATGGCCGCAGGTGATGTTCCTTCTGCATATAGAGTACTTAAAGAAACCAATGCCCTGCCTGCTGTCTGTGGACGTGTCTGTCCTCAGGAAAGCCAGTGTGAAGGGTCCTGTATTCTTGGCAAAAAACATGAGCCGGTCGCAATCGGACGTATTGAAAGGTACGTAGCTGACACTTTTGACAGTGACTCAGCTTGTGAAATGATTACTGGACATACAGCATGTAGCCTTCCAAATGATCAGGTGAAAGTGGCCTGCATTGGCTCTGGTCCATCCAGCCTGACTGTTGCCGGATATCTGGCGGCTAGAGGCGTACCGGTAACAGTATATGAAGCTCTGCACGAAATAGGCGGAGTTCTTGTTTACGGTATCCCTGAGTTCAGACTTCCTAAGGCCGTTGTTGCCCGCGAAGTCGGAGCACTATGGGCCAAAGGTGTTACCTTTCTGCCCAACTGGGTCGGTGGTAAAACTATTACTATTCAGGACCTTATTGATGACGGATTCGATGCAGTATTCATCGGTGTTGGAGCGGGCCTTCCTTGGTTCCTAAACATACCGGGTGAAAACCTTGTCGGAGTTTACTCCTCAAACGAGTATTTAACCCGCATCAACTTAGGGCGCGCATATGACTTCCCGAATTACGACACCCCTGCCCCTAGACCGCGCAATGTTGCAGTCGTCGGCGGCGGAAACGTTGCCATGGACGCAGCACGCACAGCTCTCAGGCTTGGCGCGGAAAATGTGTACATCACCTACCGTCGTACTCAGGACGAAATGCCTGCCAGACTCGAAGAGCTCCACCACGCAATCGAAGAAGGAGTTCAACTCGAGCTTCTCACTTCTCCAATAGCCATTAACGGTGATGAAAACTCACACGTTAAATCCATGACTCTTCAGGTGATGGAACTTGGCGAACCGGACGATTCAGGCCGTCGCAGACCCGTTGCGGTTGAAGGTAAAACCAAAGAGCTTGAAGTCGATATGGTTATCTTAGCTGTAGGAACAGGGGCCAACCCCGTGCTTCTTGAAGCAACTCCGGGCCTTAAACTAAGCGAACGAGGCTACATTGATGCGAATCCTGAAACAGGTGAAACTTCAATCCCTAACGTCTTTGCCGGAGGCGATATCGTCGGCGGTTCAGCTACCGTTATTTCTGCCATGGGCGCAGGAAGAAAAGCTGCCAAGACTATTGCTGAACGTTTAAAAGTAGAGCTCTAGCAACAATCCCAAAGTAATTCAAAAGCCCCCGTCAGTTCCTATACGAGTCTGACGGGGGCTTTTTTACTTCCAAAATAAAGTTGCCGTATTACAAATCTTCAATTATTAAAGTGATAACTTACATTTCATATTCTTAAAATATATTTAACGACCTTCAAAAAGGTCAAATCATAGAAGATTTCTACCATGAGCATGGACAAATTTGATTTCGATGCAACGCTGTTAACCGTAAATTTCGCCACCAGGCTTCTAGCTATGGAACTGGATAAAGACACCCTGCTAGACCGCACATTAGAAGCATTCTGCGATCTTGGATCGTGCAAAGATGCAGCAATCCTAGGGTATGACAGAAAGGGCGATTTATTCATATATGCTGCGTCTCTAGATCTCGAAAGGACTTTTCCTAACGAGCAAATACCCATGACCAAGGCAATGGAAGAGGCAGCTAAAAGCCGTGCTCCTGTGACCAGACCAAAGCTCGAAGGGTCTAAGTACCCACTTCCCGGAGACAGCTGTGCAGAATGTCCTGAAACCTGTCTATGCATTCCGCTAGTTGGATCGCGTGACCTAGTTAAGGGATTCGTTACGCTTTACCGTAAAAACGACAAACCATGGTCTATTGCCGAGCTATTTCAACTTGGAATAATTTCAACAGTCGCCGCCATTTCATACGAAAACTCAGAACTTTTCAGACTGACAATCGAAGATAGTCTTACAGGGCTATACATGCGCCGCTATCTCTTTATAAGACTTGATGAGGAAGTGCAAAGAATTAAACGCAGGGGCGGAGATCTTTCTGTTATTATGGTAGATATTGATCATTTTAAACTTGTTAACGATTCCTATGGGCACGCCACAGGTGATGAAGCTCTTAAACAAGTCGCAAATATTCTGCTCGAGAACTCAAGACGAGGTGCAGACATAGTCTGCAGATATGGCGGAGAAGAATTCGCAATTCTGATGCCCGGATCGAAAAAAGAAGATGCCATGATCGTGGCCGAACGCATGCGCATAGGTTGCGCTGAGTCTAATATTCTAACGACCAATGGCGAAATTAAAGTCACCATAAGTGCCGGAGTTGCAAACTCGGATGAGTGCGATTTATTGGCAGGTGATACAATGCTTAGAATCGCGGACAAACGGCTCTATGATGCTAAAAAAGCTGGTCGTAACCAAGTTGTTTGCGAAGGATAAATTTACTATCTGCTAGATAAAACGTTTCATAATGGAATCGATAATTTCGTCCATTTTTTCAACATTTGCACCAAGCTCAACGCAGGTTCGCTCTGCATGAATACGTCTGACAGGATCACTTAAGTCAACCAGCCGTGACAGGGAATGAGTTCTTCTGCCGATGCAATAAACCATCTGATCGCGTGGGGACATTTTTAAAAAATCACGAATCGGCGCCATCATCTTTTCTTTGTCAGCAGGAAGAGTACCTTCCACCTCGGAAAAAAGATTGAGGATGTGATCACTTTTTACGGTAGAGGTTATACCCTCCAGAGACTCTAGAAATAAAAGTAATTCCTGAGCAGTTTCAACATCACCCATTTTATCAAATTCACCTGCTTCATGACTTGCGGCAAGCGGTGTTGCATTCGGCAGAGCCAAAGTCCGCAAACGAATAAAATCAGGATTAATCTGGTTCATGGATTCAGCCGTTTCAAGCGCATTTTCACGGGAAAGATTTCTACCGCCAAGCCCAGGCATAAAATACTCAGACAACTCTATTCCAGCGCGCTTTAACTTTTGCCCAGCCAAAATTTGCGCTGCTTTGTCGACCCCTTTTTTGACACTTTTCAGCACCTTATCCGAGCCGGATTCCATGCCTATGTGAATTCTATTCAGGCCAGCACTAGCAATACGAAAAAGATCCTCATCACTGATTTTTGCGACACTTTGCGAACGTGCATATGAAGTAACTCTATCGACAGCCGGAAAGGCTTTTTTGATGTGCTCAAGAATCTGCACAAGATCATCAACTTTCATGATCAAGCTGTTGCCATCTTGCAGAAAAATAGACTTCATACCGTTTGCAATAAAATTTTGTGCAGCATGAAAAGCCTGCCTATCAATACCACCATCCTGTCCAAGAGACGCCATTCGGCTATATGGAATACCGCCGGTTTCGCTTTGAGCCTCCAAAATCAATTCCACAGCACGGTGCACAGTATCAATATCTTGCAGTACATGTTCGACAGGCCGCAGTGTAAACTTCGTCCCTTTGTACAAAGAGCAAAAGGTACAATGATTCCATGGACAATTGCGGGTTAAGCGCAAAAGAAGACTACCGGCCTCACTTGGAGGACGGATTGGTCCTTGCTCAAACCCTGAATATGGCTCAACCTTTTTCATTACAGACCCCCTGCCGACGCTCTGATTGAAGCAAATGTCCCGCACAAATCATCCACATTATAAGAAAGTTCACTCTGAGTCGGTAGCAAAGGTTCCTCATGAAAAAAGACTGGTAACCTGTCGAACTCTTCAGTTAGCCCAGCGCGATGATTAAAATCGATCTCTGCGGACAGACAATTAGTTCCCAATTCTGTCCACTCACTATTGCCAAACGGCTTTCCAGTTAAAGCTGTAATAGCCTCAAAAATAGTATGCAAACCACCAGACTGCGCAAACATGCACACACCGGAGCAATCCAGCGCAGCGGCATGAATCTGAGAGGACTTTGACATGCCCATCAACATGTCTGCTGCCCCACTAGCGCCCCCTATAAAACCAGCGGTATGATCCGCTCCCATAGGAGACGTGGCATAAGTCACGCCCATACCGGGCATGGCGCGGGGATCATATCCTGCGATGCTCTGACCTTTAACAGCAGGTACTCTGGGGTTTCCAAAATATTTCCCCACAGCATCCGGACCTGCACCGATAAGCAGTCCCATTTCGGTTCCTTCTGCTACACTTTCCACTAATGCGATGGCGCCTTTAGAATCACCAAAAGAGATATGTCCTGAATCCATTGCAACAGCTATAGCGGTTCCAGTGTTCATGGTATCAAGGCCTATATCATCGCAAAGAAAATCAAGACGGGCGATGCTATCCAAATCGTCATTACAGATCATTGCACCCATAGCCCATAGAGTCTCATATTCGAGAGCGGATGTAATAGGTTTGCCAGCTTCATCCACATAAATATTGGAACACTTTATAACGCACTGGCTGCACCCTTTATGCGCAGTCTTGCCACCACGTTCACGGATAGTTTCCGCTAAAATATTCCCATCAATTTTATCAGCTCCCTCGAAGCTGCCCTGCCGCGCATTACGAGTCGGCAAGGCTCCGGCAGCATTGGTATTTGCAAGAATGCTTGCAGTACCAAACTGCGGCAAAACCTGTCCGCTCCATCCGTCTTTTACAACAGCAGATGCGAATCGTTTTGAAGCATCATTAAAATCATCAACTTGCTTTATATCTTTTGATTGTCTGCCACTTTTTGAAACGACAAGAGCCTTAAGCCCTTTGGCACCCATGACAGCCCCTAGTCCACCGCGCCCTGCGGCCCTGCTTGGATGCCCATCGGTATCAGTTGTCTGAATTGATGCACTTGTCAGCATCATTTCACCAGCCGGCCCAATGGACGAGATAGCGTTGTTTTCACCCAATTTACTCAATAAAAGTTCTGCCAATTCATAATTGCGCATCCCGCGGCAATCTCCGGCATCAATAAGCGTACCCTTGCCATTCTCATCTATCACTAAATGATACAAAGTTCCTTCAGGAGCCTTACCTCTGACCACAACGGCATCAATCCCATGATTTGAAATAGCCTTAGCCATTGTACCACCGACATTACTCTCTTTGATACCGCCAGTGAGGGGACTCTTTGCTCCTACAGAAAGACGCCCAGAATTAGCAAAGGGAGTACCTCCGAGAAATCCGGGAGCAAAAATTAAAAGATTTTCCGCACCGAAAGGGTCACAATCCGGTGGAACAAGATTGCTGATCATGGCTGAAGTCAAACCGCGCCCACCAAAGCTTTCATAACGTTTCGGAGGGGGGCCTTCAGTAACTAGGCCTGTTGTCATATCGACATGCAATAAGTTCATAGAATTCCCGCAAAATGATTTATACTTTTATTACTTATATTTTTAGCGTATCAAAGAATTTACCTCTGATGAAAAAAGCTACGATAAGCAAGTGCGTACGGCATAGCTTTCGCAACTATAACCAATATACTTTACAGTATGGCGACATTTCATTGAAGGCCTATTTCTGCATAAGAATAGCCTAATTGTGCAATATGACAAAAATGGTCCAACGCTCAAAACAGAACACAACTACCGCTGCAAATAAAATTGTATGAATAAATAGAGCTTAAAGATTATGAAGAGAACAGATATAATAGAAGATATTGAAAAAATGGTAAGTGATATGACCCCGAAAGAAGGGTATTCAGATACTCATTTAAGTGAAGTCAGCTTGTTCAGGGCAGAAAATAACTATCTCGATATTCCACTTCTCTACAATCAATGCCTTTGCATTATTGTTCGCGGAAGCAAAGACGTTAGCCTAAAAGGGAAAACGCTCACTTACGATCCCAATCATTTTTTGGTAGTACCGACCATAATGCCCTTCGAATGTGAAACCTACGCAACTCATGACAATCCCTTTTTCGGGATCACTATTTCCGTAGACTACATTATCGTGCAGGACATTCTTGACCAGCTCGGGGAAAAATTTACAGCATCGAGCGTAGCTCTCGCCCCCAACCCTGGAGCGTATCTGGAAGATCTGACGGAAGATATTCTTGAACCGACGTTACGCTTGCTCAACTCACTTAGAGAAAAAAAAGACGCAGACGTACTAGGTAAGCAAACGTTGCGGGAGCTCTATTACCGCACTCTGATGGGCAGCAATGGACACATTCTCGCTTCTGCCGCCAGAGGGAAAAGTTCATATGCAAAAATAGCAAAAGCGCTGCGAATTATACATGAGGACTGCTCCGCATCACTGGATGTTACTAATTTAGCTGAAAAGGCGAACATGAGCGTGCGTTCATTTCACGACCACTTCAAAACAGTAACGACCTATTCCCCGCTACAATATCTGAAACGAATAAGGCTCGATAAGGCCAGGCTGTTATTAGCAAATCAAGGACTGCAGGCCAACGTAACCGCCCACATGGTCGGGTATGAGTCCACGTCACAATTCAGCCGAGAATTTAAGAGATATTTTGGCTATTCGCCCAAAGATACTCAGAAGGAATTTTTGCAGAATCTGGTTCGCTAAGACGGGGAAATGCTCAAAAAAAGTCTTACAAAAAACGGCAGCCAACATCACTCTTGTGACGCTGGCTGCCGCTGATATTTAACTACTAAAACCTTCCCCCACCGCCACCGGGAGGGCCACCACGTCCACCACCAGACCCCCCGCGCCCGGATTTCCCGGAAGAGGTCTCCGTTTTCTTCTGAGATTCAACATACTGAAGGTAAAGATACATCTGTTCTTCTGTCAGAATCTTATTCATTTTTTTATAAATGATCCAATCTATGTCAGATCGTCTCTTCTCAATGTCCTTAGAGTCTTCATCACTTTCTTCAATCTTTTTAAGCTCATCGTACTCTTCTTTCAGAACGGGCCTAATTTGCTCAACTTGATCGCTTGTCAGATTAAGCCGCTTAGTCAAAACGGTTATTTTTTCATCTGGAGTCTGCAACTCTTGCTTCCGGTCAGGAGGAGGTCCTCCCTCGTCACGGCCGCCAGACCTTCCGCCTCTAGATTGAGAACAGGCAGTCATCCCAGCCATCAGCACAACAATCAGAATCAGATACTTTAATTTCATATTTGAACCTCTCTATCTGTTAATTAGCCAAACGTTTTCTATAAGAGGGCAAATCAAAAAGAAAACAATACATAGGCTCATTTCAGATAACTGATCACAGGCAAAAAATCACATTTATATTCATCAAGTTTACTATAGTTTGTTAATCAAATCTAAAAAATTAACCAAAGCTGGAAATCCATCCTTAACCTTGTAGACCACATGTATTTCAAGCGAAGGAATATTCCCCGTCAGTGGTTTAAAAAATACTCCCCCGGGCCTGCGCTTTGCAATACTCTCCGGCACAATGCCAACCCCGATTCCGGCAGCAACAAGTGCCACCGTTGCGGACTTAGTCGACGCCTCTTGAACTACATCAGGCGTAAACCCGTCCTCCGTGAAGACTCTAATCCATTCATCATATAAATGAGGCTGAACCTCGCGCGGAAAGAAGATTAAAGGCTCTCCCGCCAATTCTGCAACATCAACGACAGACTTATCAACAAAACTGTGTCCCATAGGTATCGCGAGTGCATATGATTCTTTATGAAACACCTTGCACTCAAGACCGCCTAAATCATGTCTAAAAATTCTGGCTACACCAACATCAATTCGCCCCTGTTGAAGCTCTTCAAGTTGTGAATTGGTGGACATCTCATTCAATGTGAAAGTCACATCAGGATATTTAGTTTTATACTCACGAATAATTTCAGAGAGTGAGCCATCCATCGCAGGGCCGATGTAGCCGATGCTAAGCCGTCCCTTTTCTCCGAGAGCCACCGACTGCAAACTGCATTTAGCCTTATCAATAGATTTCAGTATTGTGCGTGCATCAGTTAGCAGCGATTCACCTGCTGCAGTAAGCCTTACAGATCGCTTATTACGCTCAAAAAGCTTCACGCCAAGTTCATATTCGAATTTCATAATCTGCTGACTTAGCGGAGGCTGGGAGATATTAAGGCGTCTGGCTGCGTTACCAAAATGAAGCTCTTCTGCCACCGCTAAAAAATATTTTAGTTGTCTTGTTTCCATAGAGTAATACTTAAAAGATATTACTCTAATTAGAAAGATATATTCGACATATTTATTGAGTCACCATATTAAATCCATAAGTTAACAATCAACCGTAAAAAATGGAGTACAAAATGGCAGGTATTAAAAAATTTCAGATTTTAGGAAACAGCGACATCAAGATATCAAGCATTGGACTTGGATGCATGGGGTTAAGTGAGTTTTATGGAGAACCGACCTCCGAAGCAGAAGCAACTAAGCTCATTCACCACGCGATGGAATGCGGAGTAAACTTCTTCGATACCGCAGATATGTACGGAGCAGGACACAATGAAAAGCTAATTGCGGCAGCCCTTAAAGGCAGGCGCGAGCAAGCTGTGATCGCAACAAAATTCGGTATTGTACGCGAAGGAAATGAATACGCCCGCAATGTTTGTGGCAAACCGGAATATGTACGCAAATCCTGCCATGACAGCTTGCGCAGACTGAATACGGATTACATAGATTTGTACTACATCCATCGCATAGATGCAGACACTCCGATCGAGGAGACTATTGGCGAAATGGCTAAGCTGGTTAAGGAAGGCAAAATAAAATCTATCGGACTATCCGAAGCGTCAGTTGAAACTCTTCGCAGAGCACATGCGACTCATCCAGTTTCAGCATTGCAATCGGAATATTCCATGCTCACACGTGAACCGGAAAATGAAATATTGGCCATGACGCGCGAACTGGGCATAACATTTGTCCCTTACAGCCCAATCTGCCGCGGCCTATTGAGTTCCAGCAAACCATTAGAGAATGACCCCGCTGATGTAAGAAAAATGCTGCCACGCTTCCAAAAAGAAGCATACGAAAACAATAAGTCCATAGCGGAAAGCTTGACCCAAATAGCAGATCAAAAGGGATGCTCGCTGGCTCAGCTTTCTCTAGCATGGGTTATCGCGCAGGGCGAAAACATCGTCCCAATACCGGGCACAACCAAAATCAAAAACCTTGATTCCAATGTGGGTTCCATGAATGTTTCATTCACGGAAAAAGAATTAAGAGATATAGATACTCTTTTAACCAAGCACAAAGTGATTGGAGACAGGTACACTCAAGAAGGGATGAAAGGCGTTAATGTTTAGCCACCGATAACTACCCCGAAGGTCTTATAAATGGCCTTCGGGAATTACTCACTCGAAGGATCTTTAAGTTTGAGAATAGTCCGCTTTTCCGGCTGTAAAATTTCAAAGTTATTAACCCAATGTTTGCGGAGCAGCTCATCCATAAGCCCAGATTTCTTTGCTTCGAGAAGAGCCTCTTCGATTATAGGCCTAAGATGAGCAAACTTGGGACTCAAATAAAAAATAAAATCTCGCTTATATTCTAATAAAAGGTGTGGTTCAATTACTAACTCTTTATTAGCTCTAGACTCGTTGACAATTTCATTAAAACCTCGTGAAAAATAATCTATTCCACGCGATCTGTGTGCTATCATTTTAAAGATATTTCGCCAGTTTAACACTTCCTTAAATGGTAGCCCATTCTTTTCCCATATAACAGCATCGTACCATTTCCAACCGAATGCCCCCACTTTATTGAGAGCTCTAAAATCATCTAAAGTTTTAACATCTTTATAAGCATGCAGATCTTCCGGTGGCACTAAAAGTATTCTTTTTCCAATCAACCCATTTGTAATATTAACTGGGATTGGAACATATTGATTATCCCGTTGCGAAGATTGAAGATACCATCCTATACTAAGATCCCCATCTTCAAGCATCTTTCTTTCGCGAGCAGTAGGAAGCTCGGCAACCTTATCAATAGTGACTTCATGGCCAGCATTATGCAAAGCCATTTCTAACAACTCATAATAATAGTCATGTTCCCCATCAAAATAAGAGGGCATGCGTAGATATATTTTATCAGCATTGGCTGCTCTCGGAAAACAAAATACCAAACTCAAAATACATATAATAAAAATATTTTTCATACTAATTCCTTTCCCTGCAACTACACTCTTCACACAAATAGCAACCCATTTGAACCACACCGTGAGTATAACAAGGACTACCCGACCTGAATGCCTAAAAAATAACCTTCAAATTATTATTCTATAAAATCTTTAAGTTTAATCACAGTGCGCTTTTCCGGCTGCAAAACATCAAAATTTTGCGCCCAATATTTCCGAATAAGTTTATCGATAAGTCCAGATTTTCTCGCAGCGACAAGAGCTTTTTCGATTATAGGCTTAAGATAAGCAGACTTGGGACTCAGATAAAAAATAAAATCACGATTATATTCGAGCATAAGATGTGGCTCAATTGCTAAGTCCGTATGCTCTTTAAACTCACTAAGCACTTCATTAAAACCACGCGGAAAATAATCAATTCCGCGCGATCCCGCTGCAATCATTCCATATATGTTATTCCAATTTCCAATTGCCTGAGACTGCAGATTGTTTTCCTTCCACACTTTCAAATCGAACCACCCCAAACCGAGCGCGCCTACTTTATTAAGATTGCGAAAATCTTCTATGTTTTTAACACTCTTATAAGCATCCTTGTCGCTGACAGGAATCAATAATACCCTTTTCCCAATCAGACCATTTGTGAGATATACAGGAATAGGAACATACACAAGATCTCTTTCTGAGGTTCTGATATACCATGATATATCGAGATCACCATCTTTTAACATTTTCATTTGACGCAGTTGAGGAAGATCTGACACAGCCTCAATGACAACCTCATGCCCAGCATCACTTAAAGCTGTTTTAAGCAGTTCAGCATAATACTCATGCCCCCCTGCAGCCAAAGAGGGCATGCGCAAACATATTTTATCAGCATTGGCTGTTATTGGAAAACAAAACAACAAACTCAAAAGACATATTAAATACATATTTTTCAAACTAATCCCTTTTTCCCTGCAGCTCCACTCTCTAAAGAACAGCACTAGTTAACGACCAACTGTAGCAAGACTACTTATGGAATATATTATACTTTAATTTAATTTATGACCAACAATAGAACTAAACCAATGCACCTCTTATACATTAATTAAATCCTCCTAAACTTCAAGACACTTAGAATATTATAACGCACCATCACCCAAACATATTCAAACGCAAATTATTTCAAAATATTGATTTGAGTCTCACGCAGATTAAAGCTATAGGATCAAATATTACGAATATTCACTCCATGGAGGGAGCTATGCACGAAAAAAAATACGCTCATGGCGGAAACATCAAGAAGCTTGCTGCAAAAGCAGGATGCCCGTCCTCCGAACTACTTGATTTCTCTGCTAATATAAACCCCCTAGGCCCTCCACCTTGGCTTCAGCAAGTCATCGTTAATGCACTAGACGAAATTGACTGCTATCCTGACCCGGAAAGTGCAGAACTAACTCTCGCCGCCTGTCAAAAATATAAAGTGTGGCCTAACGAATGTATTGCCGGAAACGGTGCGTCCGAGTTAATCAATGCCATCACCCGCATTGGCGGATTCAAACGTGCTGTGATCCCTGTGCCCTGCTATGTTGACTATGAACGCTCATGCGTGGTTGCTGGACTTAAAACGGAACAAATCCCGCTCGATCCGCAGAATGGTTTCGCGCCTGATTTCGATACGCTATCATCATTTTTATCAGCTTCCCCTGCACTGGTTTTTCTCGCGCAGCCCAACAATCCTACAGGCACGGCATTTGATCCCGAAGCCTTAAAAAAAATTGCTCGCGCACATCCTGATTCACGCTTTATTGTAGATGAATCCTTTGCTGACTTTGTTCCAAATCTAGACCGCCTTGTGGGGCAACGGCCTCCTAACGTAATCACAATTCTTTCACTCACAAAATTTTACGCCATACCGGGCCTAAGGCTTGGACTCGCTTTTGCCACACCAGACATCATAATGGAGCTTAAAAACATTTTGCCCTGCTGGTCGGTAAATCTACTGGCGCAAAAAGTCGGTCTGAAGTGCATTAAAGATGATGAATATGCACGCAAAACCATAGAAACGACCACCCGTCTGCGTGAAGAATTGGTTCGGGAAATAGCAAAAATACCGGGAATACGAACCCTGCCTGCAGAAGCAAATTTCATGCTCTGCCAGATACAGCGAGTAGGAATGAATGCGGACGCGCTCATAGAGCACCTGATAAGTAACAATATTGCTGTGCGCCACTGCGACAATTTCGACGGGCTAGATTCCACATATTTCCGAATCGCAGTCCGCACTGAGGAAGAAAACCGTAAATTCATAGATGGCCTACGGACCTTCACAGGCATGGAAACCGCCCCGCCCGCACCGCGAAAAACTCCAGCTTTAATGATTCAAGGTACTTGCTCCAATGCCGGAAAATCCATCATAGCCGCAGCATTCTGCCGCATATTCCTACAGGATGGCTACAAAGTTGCGCCCTTCAAAGCGCAAAACATGTCACTTAATTCTTTCGTCACAGAGGACGGCTTAGAAATGGGCCGCGCACAAGTGACCCAAGCCGCAGCCAGCAAGCAAGCGCCTAATATCCGCATGAATCCGGTTCTCCTTAAACCAAACAGCGATGTAGGTTCACAGGTTATCGTCATGGGCAAACCTGTCGGCAATATGAAAGTGAAGGAATACGTAAAATATAAACCCACAGCCTTTGATGCTGTTAAATCTTCCTACGATTCTCTAAGCGATGAAAATGATATTATGGTGATAGAAGGAGCAGGTTCGCCTGCTGAAATCAACCTGAAGCAACATGACATAGTCAATATGGCAATGGCGGAATACGCAGAAGCTAAGGTCATCATCACAGGCGATATTGATCGCGGCGGAGTATTTGCGGCACTTTCAGGAACCATGGATTTAATCGACGCAAGCGAGCGGAAAATGGTTTGCGGATTCTTGCTGAACAAATTTCGAGGGGATGCATCCCTGCTTACCCCCGCTTTCGATTTTATGCTGGAACACACTGGCAAACCCGTATTAGGAGTAATCCCGCACATACATAATTTAGGATTGCCTGACGAAGATTCCGTTTCATTTAAAGATGACCTGAGCAAATCCGGCAGCAAGGTAACTCGAAAAGATTCAGTAGACATAGTCTGCATAGATCTACCGCGCATCTCAAATTTCACGGACCTCGACGCGCTGAAAGGCGAACCGGATGTAAATTTAAGGATTGTAGATAATCCGAAAGATCTAGGAAATCCTGATGCGATAATCATACCCGGAAGCAAATCCACCCTCTCCGACCTAGCACATCTGCGCGAAAGCGGATTAGCGGAGGCTATTTTAAAGCACAAAGGTAAGGCCGCAATTATAGGCATCTGCGGAGGATTCCAGATGCTAGGACAATACATCAGCGACCCGAAAGGAATTGAATCCACAGAAGGAACCGCAAACGGACTAGGTTTGCTACCGCTCCAAACAACATTAGCGCCAGAAAAGACCCTGAATCGTGCAACGGGAATTCACGGTGTTAGCAAGATGGAAGTCAGCGGGTACGAAATTCATCACGGCAAAACAGAACCTCTACTGCCCACAGTGCGCGCCATCATAGTTCCGCAAGGCGTTGAAGGGTCAGTGCCGATTTCGAAAGTATTAGGATTCGGGATAAAATCTGGAATGATATGGGGAACCTATCTGCACGGCATTTTCGACGCAGACGGATTCAGAAGATGGTTCATTGATTCATTGCGCGAGAAAAAAGGATTGCCCAAGCTAGAAACAATCCAGACCACCTTCGGAATGGAAGATGCGCTGGACAGATTAGCTAAAATCGTGCGGGAGAATGTTGATATGAAGGCAGTTTATGGAGCTTTGGGGTTGTAAACACCTTCACCCCAAAATCTTAAACTTCAACAATTTCAACCCGAACAGCGTATTCGTAACAAGATACCGCTTCCACATTCTGCGCGGCTCCTGCATCAATCTGTAAAGCCATTCTAGCCCGTGCTTTTGCATGAACAATGGAGCTCGTTTGGATTTTCCGGCGGCAATGTCGAATGTGCCGCCCACGCCCATTACGAATTTTACCCCTAGCTTTTCCCGCCAGCGATTAATGAAATTTTCTTTTTTAGGTGAAGTTATAGCGACAAAAAGAAGCTTTGCGCCCGACTTTGCAATATCATCCACTACAGCTTCTTCGTCATCCCAGAAATAGCCGTGATGGTAGCCCGCGATATTCAAAGCTGGAAATTTTACTCTAAGATTTGCGACTGCCTTTTCCACCACATCCGGCTTAGCGCCGAGTAGGTAAACAGGCTCATTTTCCAATTCCGCGCGAGTCAGCAAACTGTAAAAAAGATCCACCCCCGCCACGCGTTCAGGCACATCGTGTCCCAAAAACCGCGCTCCCCACACAACTCCCATGCCATCAATATTAATGATATCGCAGCTTTTAACAGATTCACGAAGCGATTCATCGCGCTCCATATTAATAAGCTTAGCGGCATTCACAACCACGTGCTGAGTGAACAGTCCGAAGTTTAAACGGCTGAAAATCTCATCCACGGTTTCGCGCATGGTCCAGGCATGCATCCGCACAGACATGAACCGTATTATATTTCCGCCTTCGATCATGAGTCCCGCCAGTTTTGAACGCTACAGCCCAAAAAAATCATACGCATTTTTCGCGCAGATAGCCCACAACTCATTAACATCCATACCCTTAAGGTCCGCAACTTTAGCCGCAGTAAATACCACATATGCAGGCTCGTTGCGTTTCCCGCGCCACGGTTCAGGAGTCAGGAACGGGCAATCAGTCTCAAACATCATTCGTTCAGCAGGAATATATTTAGCAGCTTCCTGCGCCTCTACATTCTTTTTATATGTAACAGGGCCGGGAATAGAAATATGCCATCCGTTATCCAAAATGCGCTTAGCCGTCGCAACGTCAGACCCAAAACAATGCCAGAGCAAAGGTTTATCGCGCCAGCCGAAATCTTCCAGCACATCCAAAGTTTTCTCATGCGCATCACGGCTATGAATCACCACAGGAACATCAAGCTCCTGCGCAAGCCCAAGCTGCGTGCGAAAAACTTTCTCCTGCACATCATAAGGAACTCGGTCCCAATAAAAATCCAGCCCAATTTCACCAAGCGCTTTCAAACGGCTATCAGCTTTAAACGCCGCCCGCATTGCATCAGTATCAGCGGCAGTATATTTATCAGAATTATTAGGATGAACTCCCAGCACAAAAAACACTTCTGGATGATCATCAAAAAGGTGGCGATTCTTCTCATAAGCCTGCGGCCCTAAAAAGACATTACCAATCTTAGCTATGCCACACTCTTTAGCCCTAACCAAAACTTCTGGAATATCATTAATTAAATCGTCTAAATCTAAGTGGGCGTGAGTCTCAACGCCCGGAACAGTAATACCTATCGTCTGCGGTAATGGACGAATCTTTTTCTTTTTTTTGGACATTATATGGGGATGCCTCCGGCGGCTTGAACCCTTTTGGGAAAAGGGGTCAAGACTCCCAAAACTTTTTAATGGTTTAGTAATTTAAATGCGAAGCGATATGCTCAACAATGTAAATTTTCTCTATCGCAAGCCAACTCTTCCCTCTTAAATACTAGAACCTCTCCCCAAATAAAAAGTTTTAGGGAAAGGGAGTCCAGAGGGAAAACCCTTTTTCCCAAAAAGGGTTTCCCCTTTGGCCGCCGGAGGCAATAAAACTAATTAAATTTATCCCAAATATCACTTACGGCTTGGGCTTGAACTTCTAGGGTGTAGGACTGAACGGTTTTTTGTCCGGCTGCTAGTGCGCTTTGTAGATTTTGTCCACCTTCGCGCCACAGGTTGATTGCTTTTTCCAGATTGAGTGCCGCATCTAATACGTCGGCATCGGCAGACCAGAATCCATTTCCGGACCATTCGACTTCACGCAGGGGCCACCATGGTTTGAATATGGCACCATCAAGTTGGCGCATGTAATCCCATCCTCCGAAACCTGAAAAGCCTACGGGAATGCAACCTGAGGCTAATGCTTCGAGGGGCGGCAATGGACATCCTTCTGGAAAGCCGGACACTAGAAATATGTGACTAGCGCGCAAAGTTTGGGCGACACCTTGTGCATCCATACCGGCTATTTCAACCCAGCGAATATCACAATTAGGATTGCGCGCTTCGAATATGGATTTTATTTGAGCGACTAATGCTTTGTTCTTACGCGGCATGTAGGCGATTCTGAGGGGGCCGTCATCCATGCATTTAGGAGGATAGAAAATTCTTGTATCGATTCCCGGCCTTAGTATGGGAGACTTTTTGCCTAGAGTCTGTTGCATAAACCATTCTACGGGATCTGATACAGCTAAGAATGATACGGGCAAGTTCTGCCATGACACGCCTGCTGGTAGAGAAGAAAAAAGGTAGGCCCAGTTTTGACAATAGACTATGCACTTAGCTCCAGCATTTAGACCGGGAGCAAGGCTGTTTACCCACCCTTCAGGCACTAACCAGAGATCATCTTTACTGAGACTTAGCTCATCCCAAAGAATAGGTTCTGGATCGTCAGCTTCTAAAGGAGGCATCCAGCTTCCGGCTTCACGTAATACCAGACGCACATTCTTTCCCTGACGTGCAAGGATAGATGCTATCTGACAAAAAACAGTGATGCCGCCAGTGGGCTTTCTAACAGGTGGTATAAAAATGTATGTATTCATAGTTTTTCCGTATGCAAATGTAACCGCAAAAAACTGCTTTGGAAAGTCCGAACATGACTGTCATAATGATGTATTTAGACAAATTGTGCCATTTTTACTCAAACTGAAAGGTGACTTACTGATAGAAGCCATGCTACTTAGGTGGTGTGAAAAATGATAATACATACCTTGTCAGCGGACTGCTCAATCAGCAATTCCTTTTGCCGGATCTTCTAAATGAAATCCCTGTAGGCATTGCCGTGCTTGATATTAATGGAAACATTGAGGTCGTCAACCGCACATGGCAGACAATAACAGGCGCAGAACCAGACTCTATGGTCGGCCTGAAATGCATGCTCGGGCTTAGATGTGATTACTGCTTCAAAGGCTGCCCCGTTATGGCCAGCAAAGCGGACTTTGATCCCATCTCGGTCGATGCAGATATTATAGATCGCTCTCGCATTAAAATACCCATCAGACTGACAGTCGCCCCAATATTTTCAAAAGATAACAAACTTTCGGGTTTTGTGGAAACGATTCAGGATATCAGGCAGGTTGCGGAGCTTAGCAGCACGGCAAGTAAGGCTTATTCGCTAGGTGGTTTAATCGGCACCAGCTCCCAAATGGTCAAAGTTTTCAGCATGATTCCGAGCATCGCCGCAACGGATTCATCTGTACTGATCACGGGCGAGACGGGCACAGGAAAAGACGTGCTGGCAGAAGCTGTGCACAATGCATCGGACCGCGCGGGATCTCCGTTCATTAAGGTTAACTGCGGCGCGCTACCGGAAACTTTGCTGGAATCGGAACTGTTTGGGCATGTTAAAGGGGCTTTTACCGGAGCACATGAAAACCGCCCGGGCCGGATCAAATTGGCTCATAACGGTTCATTCTTCCTGACAGAGATTGGCGACCTTCCGCTAGGCCTTCAAGTTAAGCTGTTATCCTTCTTAGATGATAAAGAGATACACCCACTGGGTAGCTCAGTAGGATTTAAAGCGGACGTACGGGTCATTGTTGCCACTCATCGCAACTTGAAACAGATGGTTATGGATAAAGCTTTTCGTGCCGATTTACTTTTTAGACTTAACGTTGTTCACCTTCACCTGCCGCCCCTCAGGGAACGTGGAGAAGATATCCTTCTGCTGAAAAATCACTTTCTCAAAGATTACTGCACAAAATTTCATAAGAAGATTAAAGGGTTTACAAAGAAGACTGCCAAAATCATTTTGGCCTACCATTTCCCCGGAAACGTTCGAGAGCTTCGAAATATAGTTGAATACGCAGTAAACTTTTGCGACCGCGAATATATAGGAACAGAACATCTACCTGCATACCTTACAGAGCAGGATATTTTACGTCCGGTCATGGAATCCGCAAAGACTTTGCCCGATCATGCGCCGCAAAAAGAATACTCTCCTGCCGAAAATTGGGACCATGCTGAAAAGAGAATGATTATGGATGCTCTTGTTAAAAGTGGCGGCAGAAAAGGTGAGGCGGCGAAAATGCTGGGCTGGAGCAGATCCACCTTCTGGCGCAAAATGAACAAACACTCGATCAATGGATAATCCTAATGGATAAAAAAATACTTATCCCACTTTTTCACGACGATGTAGCTCCCCGCTTTGACTTGGCTACGGATGTCCTTTTGGTCGAGATAAAATCTAACTCCAACTATTACGAAAGGATAATAGTTCTACCGCAAGCGTCCGCAGACGACCTATGCGCCCTTGCGACATCGGCCAATGCAGACGCTGTAATTTGCGGAGGAATTGGAGATGAGCATTACCAGTACCTTACATGGAAAGAAATCAACGTCTTCGACGACGTAATCGGACCTGTGAAAAAAGTTTTAGAAGCTCACAAAAACGAGACACTTTCGACTGGAATGAACTTTTACAACGTCTAATACCCTTCTCGTAAGCACCTATATATCCAATAATATTTCCACCACAATTTGATTTATGTCGCACAGTGTTTCATTTTGTTTCTACACTGCAGTCTCATTATGTCGCATATTGTCTCACCAAAAAGAAAGCAAAACTCTTCCTCAACACCTAAGAACCTGTTATGCATTGTTTTATTTCTTGTGGCACACTGAGTGCTTTAACAATGCCAATGTTGCAAAAAACCGATTCCCCGGAGATGCAACAAAACCAACAGTCGGCCAAATGAAAATAATGATTGTTGAAAGTGACGCAGAATTTCGTGAGCATCTCCTTCAGCGACTGGAAAGCGAAGGGCTTGAAGTCATTGGTTCAGGATATCTCAGTGAAGCGGAGAAGCTTGCAAAAGAATGCGGAGTAGACGCGATTGTTCTGGGACTATCCGGGTTTGGAAGAAGTTCTCTTGAGTTTATGAAAAAGATTTCGACAATTGTTCCTGATTTAAAAGTTATTTTAATTAATCGGCACAGTAAGATTCAGCTCTCAATAGAAGCAATGAATCTTGGGGCATGTGCTGAAATTCAAGTACCGGTTGATATTGCAGCGCTCACAAAGACATTGCTGAGAGCCGCAAGTGAAAAGGCGTAGCTACAATAGTTTTGACCGAACAACTAATACAGGGGTTTACATGAATAATTTAAAAGTTAGTGATCTTATGATCCCAGTGGTTGAATACAGCCGGGTAAAAGAAGACACATCAGTACACGCGGCCATGATGGAGCTCGTGAAAGAAAGTAAAGACAAGAATCTTTCCCATCCGCATCGCGATCTTCTTGTTGAAGGAGCCGATGGTAAGGTTGTTGGAATGGTCACAATGCTTGATATTTTTAAGCACATGGAACCTTCCTACTTAAAGCTTTTGTCAAAAAACCCGAGTGGATTTTTAGATAAAAGTTACGTTCAAAAAGTTTTCAAAGATTTTAACCTCTGGTCTGAGCCATTCAACTCACTTTGCCAGCGTATCGGCGGGATTAAAGTTAGCGACATAATGCACACTCCGGAACAAGCTGACATTGTAGGAGAAGAGGACAAGCTCGATAAAGCTCTGCACGCATATATAGTTGGAGCTCAGCAGCCACTATTAGTTCGGAAAGATGACAGAATCACAGGCGTTCTTCGCTTAGGTGATGTCTTTGAGAAAGTGCGTGATTCCATTCTCGCCTGTGAAATCGCAACTACGGATAATTTCAAGGAGTAATTAAGATATGAGCACAGCAACTCTATCACAACCAAAATCTTTCGATTTCAAAAGACTATTCTTCATGCTGCTCGGTGTAGCCCTATTTGCCATTGTCTACTATTGTCCGGCATGGCCAGATGCAATTGACCCCATGGGCGAGCATTTCGTCCTTTCCAAAGAGGCTAAAGGCGCTATCGGCGTATTTCTCCTCGCTGGTACATGGTGGGTCTTCGAGGTTGTGCCGATTGGCGTAACTTCACTTGCCATTGGCGTACTACAGGCCATGTTCTTTATTCGCCCTGCCAAGGTCGCTTTTAAAGATTTCATGGACCCGTCAGTTCTCTTTATCTTCGCATCCATTATGATTGGACTTGTTTTCACCAAGACCGGACTTACCAAGCGCCTTGCATACAAGATGCTCATGGTTGTCGGTGAGAAGACAAAAAATATTTATCTCGGAGTTTTCGTCGTTACCGCCCTGCTGACCCATATTATGGCTCACACCGCAGTAGCAGCGACCATCTACCCACTTCTCCTCGCCATTTACGGTCTTTACGGAGAAGGCGATAAGCCTACGAAGTTTGGTAAAGGGCTCTTCATGGGCATGGCCTATGTAGCTGGAGCGGGTTCTATTGTAACCTTGCTTGGTGCTGCTCGCGGAGCTGTCGCCATCGGGTTCTTCCAGGAGATTCTTGGAAAGGATGTCACCTTCTTCGAGCTTACTTACTATATGGCCCCTGTCGGCTGGGCTATGGTATTCCTGCTTTGGGGATTCTTCATGATCTTCCTGAAGCCTGAAAAAGCGACCATTCCGGGACTTCGTGAAAAAGCTAGAGAGCTCAATAAGCAGATGGGCCCACTTAGCCGTGACGAAATCATGGCAGCTGTTCTTGTCGGCTCCATTATTGTCATCATGAGCCTTAGATCCTTTATTCCTGAACTCAAGGCGATTGATAAAACAGCTCTGATCTTGGTCTCTTCCATATCGTTCTTTATCTTCAAAATTCTGGATATCGACGATCTCGAAGATATCCCTTGGAATATCATTCTCCTTTTCGCTGGAGCGATGTCCATCGGTTTCTGTCTATGGGAAACAGGCGCAGCTAAGTGGATGGCTGTTAACTGGCTGACAATCTTTCAGAACTCTCACTGGTTCGTGTTTGTTATGTCCATTGCGTTCTTCGTCCTCATGATGACCAACTTCATTATGAATGTGGCCGCGATAGCGATCTCGCTCCCTGTTGCTCTGGTTATCGCTCCGTACCTCGGAGTTGCCCCTGAAGTAATCCTTTTTGTAGCACTCGTTGTTGCAGGTATGCCATTCCTGCTCCTCGTCGGCGCAGCACCAAACGCCATTGCTTACGATTCAGGCCAATTCACCACTGGTGAGTTCTTCTTATACGGGATTCCAGCCAGCATAATGCTGCTAGTAGTAACTGGAATTGCAGTTCTGGTCCTCTGGCCAATGATGGGAATGCCTGTAACCTTGCCCGGCTAGCAATATCAAGGTATAGGGGTTCATCAAGATGAAGCCTAGGCGGTTTCGGCACATGCCGGAGCCGCCCGACTTATATCAACCAGTTCCGGTTTCCACCTACGACTTCCGGCACCCAAAAAGCGAGAAGGAAAAAATGAAACAGCTAAACAAGCTCATCGATCACATTGTGCACCGCGTTAATATCAATCTACGCGAACCACTTGTAGACGTTGGCCCTTATGTTAAAGGGCTCCTCCCAAAAGACAGCTTTGCTATCTACTATGCGTTCTACTCACTAACCTCCACCCACCCTTTGAAATTTCATTTCAGACATTCAAGTATTGGGGGAACATACTTTCTAGGCAAGTGTGTTGTAGACCACTCCATACTATACAAAAGCGACATTCGCGGAGATGAACTCAAGCGAAAAGGGCATGTCGTCGAATGTAATGGACACAGCATAAGACTACGTGACGATGAAGTAATTTATATCAGAGACAGTTTTCTCTTGAAAACTCTTGTACATAATAACTCTCACGACCCTGAAAATCTCGAAGTATTCAAAATCTCAAACACCGTATCTTTGCATTATGCAAACATTCACGGAACATCTGTCGAAGGCTGTTTCCTTGAGCCTTTCGCAACAGTAGACCTTTCTATCTGTCATGACTGTGCCATAGGAGCCTACTCTTATGTTCAGGCAGGAGAATTGTCCCACAAGCGCATCCTTCCGGGTCGTATATGGGTCAAAGCCAGTGGAGCTTTTGAGTTTAACTACCAGTACCCCAAGGAAGTTCTTGAGCAATACATACGCATGGAAGACAATAAGCCTGTGGGTATATTGATGGACTTCTTTGACGAAAGAAAAGAAGATTTCATCCCGATATACTCTGCCGTTAACCCCGATGCTATGATTGATGTTCCAGAAGGGGCCTCCGTCAGTCCTTATGCCGTTATCAAGGGCGACTGCAAAGTAGACAAAAATGTCATTGTGGCCCAGCGTGCTTACCTTGAGAACTCAACTCTCGGACCAGGCTCAAATGCTCAGGAAAACTGCTACATCATAAACTCAACCTACGATGGTTACGATGTAACAGCTCACGGTGGAAAAGTTATTTACAGCCACCTGCATAAGAACTGTTTTGTTGGGTTCAACTCATTTTTGAACGGCAAAAAAGAAAGTCAAATCGAAGTAGGGGCAGGATCTATTATCATGCCTCACACAATAATAGATGCAGCAGAACCAATCACTATCCCCGAAAATTCATTAGTTTGGGGATTTCTTAGCAAACAGAAAGATCTCGAGCTTCAATCCATTCCTCTTGCTGACTTTGCTGCTCTTAAAGGTCAATTCCGCCTTGGCGACATGACTTTTGAAGGTATTGGATCAAAATTTGTAGATGGTTTCGCTCACCGTATTGAGCACATTCTTGAGTGCAACGGTGCATTCTGGGATGGTTCAGAGGAAACAGCGGGACACGCACAGCAAACTCAGGACATTTCTTTCAACATTCTCCAGCCATATCCGGAAGGAGATTTGAAAGGACTCTACCCAGAACTATCAATCGACCCACTGGAACCTAGCGAACTGTAGGGATCAAGTCGATCCTAGTAATAACTAAAACAACAAGGTAAAAGGAGCAACTCGTGCCCAAAACAATTTCGCAGGCAATGCAAAAAAACTTTCTAGGCAATTCGCCTGATTGGTATAAGTTAACCATCATCGGTTTTCTTGTTCTCAACCCAATCCTTCTAGCCGTTGCCGGACCCTTCGTAACTGGTTGGGTTTTGATTGCTGAATTCATTTTCACACTTGCAATGGCTCTAAAGTGTTATCCACTACCAGCTAGTGGTTTGCTTGCCATTGAGGCTATTGCTCTGGGCATGGCTTCCCCTCAGTCTGTTTACAACGAAACAGCACATAACTTCCCGGTTATTCTCCTTTTGATGTTCATGGTTGCAGGTATCTACTTTATGCAGGACATGCTCAGGTATGCCTTCACAAAGATCCTCATCCGCATCAAATCGAAAATTGTAATATCATTGCTGTTCTGTTTCTCAGGAGCGTTCCTATCTGCGTTCCTTGATGCATTGACTGTTACCGCAGTTCTCATTGCAGTTGCATACGGATTTTATGCAGTTTACCATAAATTCGCATCAACGGGTTCCTGTTCTCTAACAGATGATAATCTCCTTAGAGGTGAATGCGTAAGTCATCTAGGAGAGTTCAGAGGTTTCCTAAGAAACCTTATGATGCATGGTGCAGTCGGTACCGCTCTTGGTGGAGTTTGTACTATCGTTGGTGAGCCTCAGAACCTGCTTATCGGTCACGTTATGGACTGGCAGTTTGTTGAGTTCTTCATGAGAACAGCTCCTGTCTCCATGCCTGTATTGGCAGTCGGACTACTAACTTGTCTTATGCTTGAAGTCACAGGTATCTTTGGATATGGCTATAAGCTCCCAGACAACGTTCGTGGCATTCTTGAAGAAGAAGACCGCAAGAATGACGCAAAAATGACTTTGAAGAAGAAGGCTGCACTAATAATTCAAGCATGTGCGGCAGTATTCTTGATCTTTGGTCTTGCATTACATGTTGCAGAAGTTGGTCTGATCGGGCTGGCTATCATCGTTGTTCTTACTGCTCTTAACGGAGTAACTGAGGAACATCGTATCGGCCATGCATTTGAAGAAGCTCTTCCGTTTACCGCACTGTTGGTAGTCTTTTTCTCCATCGTTGCGGTTATTCATGAGCAGCACTTATTCTCTCCAGTCATTCACTACGTGTTAGGCTTGGAAGGTAAAGTTCAACTCGCAGCCTATTACTTGGCAAACGGCGTGCTCTCCATGATTTCTGATAACGTATTTGTTGCGACAGTATACATATCCGAAACTAAAGCGGCTTTCCTTAGCGGTGCTATCGATCAAGCTCAGTTTGACCTACTTGCAGTAGCAATCAACACAGGAACAAACATTCCGAGTGTTGCTACTCCTAACGGACAGGCAGCATTCTTGTTCCTACTTACTTCCGCAGTTGCGCCTCTTATCAGGCTCTCTTACGGGGAAATGGTTAAGCTTGCTTTCCCATACACTATAACCATGTCACTGACAGGCCTCGCCGCAGTATGGTGGTTGTTGTAAATCTATTACGGTTACATACTTAAAAAGGTATAAGGCCCCTGTCGAATGAAAATTCGACAGGGGCCTTTTTAGATCCTTCAGCTTCTTATTAATCAGGATAAAATGGCTCGTCCGTGACTAGTTGCTTCCTGCTTCTTTAGAGCAATCCAGCCTCATTTCCACAAGATCTTCCTCGTAATTCTCACTGATTTCAAATCCAAACTTGCGCGACAATCCCTGCATAGCCTTATTCTCAAATAAAGTCTGACCGACAAGCCAGTGAGTAGCACGTTCGCGGGTATACCTGATAATTTTATGAAACAACATGCTTCCCAGTCCCGACCCCTTCAAATCTGACCTGATGACAATAGCAAATTCAGCTTCAGAGTTATCAGGTTTAGTTGAAGTCCGGACAACTCCAAGTGTCTCCGGCAGCCCAGAACTTCCTATCGCAGTTGCAATGAATGCCATTTCCCGATCATAATTGATCTGAGTGAACCGGGACATATCTTTGTGGTCGAAATCTCTGCGCACAACTCCGAAGAAACGCATACGCATATCTTCATCAGAGACCTGTGCAAGAAAGGCATAATGCGCCGGCTCATCCTCAGGTCTGATCGGCCGCAGTGTAACCTGCCTATTGTCCTTGAGCACCACGCACTCTTCAAGCTCCCTTGGATACGGTCTAATTGCCAGTTCGGGGCAATTCTCTCCGCATTCGGCAACTCTTATCTTAGCGCCCAGAGCGAGAACCCCTGTATCATCGGCATAAAGCGGATTGATATCAAGATTTACAATCTGCGGAATATCAATGAAAAGCTGTGAAACCTGAATCAAGGTTAAACATAAATCTTCAATATCTATGGGAGGCTGCGTTGGCGTTCCAGAAAGAAGCCTGAAAATACGCGTACGACTGATAAGCTCACGCGCAAGACTCATATTCAGAGGAACCATTGCTATAGCCTGATCCCGAACAACTTCGCGGGTCATACCGCCGTGGCCAAAATGTATAATCGGGCCGAAGGTGGGATCAACCGACGCAGAAATAAACAATTCATGAGCTCTGGACCTTCTGCCCATTTTCTGGACAGTGAACCCTTCAATATAAGCGTCCGGCCTCTGTCTGTTCACTCGGGTCAGCATAGTAGCTGCGGTTTCCCACACTTTTTCAGGGCTTTCCAAATCAAGCACAACCCCACCGACATCATAAGGCTGACTGATTTGCGGGGAGCGGATTTTAAGAGCTACAGGACACCCAAGCTCGTCTGCGGCAATAACCGCTTCACGGGCAGAAATAGCTATTTTGGTCTCAACAACAGGTAGCCCATAGGCCGCTAAAACTCTATGAGATTCAGGATCATTTAAATCCTCACGCCCTTCGGAAAGAGCTTTTCTAACAATCTCACGGGCGGTTGTGGTGTCGGGGAAAAAGTCAGATGGCAAAGAGTCAGGAGTCTCAGTGAGTAGCTCCTGATTTCGCTGATATTCAGCCATATACATAAAGGCACGAACAGCTTGATCTGCGCTGTCATAGGTAGGTATACCCGCCTGAGAAAATACACGTCTGGATTTGCGGGATATCCCCGAACCCAGCCATGAAGTAAGCACCATCCGCCTTATCTTTTTAAGGCCAGTAGCAAGAGTTTCAGCTATTTTCACCCCTGAAAAACCAGCAAACGGAACATTTACAACGAGTACCGCGTCTACGCCCTTATCTTTAATAAGGACTTTTACAGCATCCAGATACTCCTCTCCCGGACTATCAAATCCAATAATTACCGGATTAGATTTACCCCATGCCCCGTCAAAAACTTCATCCAGCTTAGTTATCGTCTCATCTGAAAGTTGTGCTAATTTACCACCACGCCTTATGAGACCATCAGCCGCAGTAAGCCCTGCACTTGTACCATTTGCAATAATAGCAAGACGATTTCCCCGCACAGGCTGGCGAAGACTGGCAAGCGTCTGTGCCGCATCAAAAAGGCCATCAATAGTTTGCACTCGCAACATTCCAGCCCGGCGAAAAGCTACATCGAAAACTTCGTCAGATCTGGCGCTCATAGTCCCGCCAAGTTGCGAAAGTTCTTGAGTCACATGCTGAAGAGCCTGCCCGGGCCTGATAACCAAAACAGGCTTATTACGAGAGGCCGCACGAGCAGCTGACATAAAGTCTCTGGCATCATTAATAGACTCTATATAAAGTAAAATGGAGCGCGTCTGCGAATCAGACCCAAGGTAATCTAATATATCACCAAAGGTTAAATCAATCCGGCTTCCCATTGAAATAACATGTGAAAAACCAATATCATTGGTATGCGCCCAGTCTAAAACAGTAGGAATAAAGCTATCCGACTGAGAAACAAAAGCTATTTTTCCGGCCTTCGCAGGAAGCGGAGCTATACTGGCGTTCAAATTTAATGATGGTATGATAAAACCTAAACTTTTAGGGCCCAAAATTCTCATATGCGGAGAATTTGCCGCAGTCATCAGTTCACGACTCAGCTTAATTTTGTCATCTTCAGACATTTTGCTGAATCCGGGACCGATCAAAGCGGAAGCTTTAACCCCCCGCGCACTGAGTTTCGCCAAAATTTCAGGGCATTCTTCAAGCGGACGACAGATGATTGCAAGGTCGGGGACTTTCGGAAGTGCATCGACATCCTTATAGGTAAGAACTCCTGAAATAGCCTCAACGTTAACACTTACAGGCATAACAGGACCAAGAAATCCTCCCCCCATAAGGTTTCGCATAAGAATATTGCCGGGATTGTCAGGCTCGTTGGTAGCACCGATAACGGCTATGGATCTAGGCTGAAACAAGAACTCCAGATTAACAACACTCATGAAAGCCTCTTTTTAAAATTCAGGTAATGAAAATTATCTATATCTCGTCATACCTATGTATTGAAACCATTATCAAGTAGAAACCTACCCTGAGCAATAATTAGTAGCAGAAAACAATCAGGATTGAAATTGACAGGACAGCACTATCCAACTTGGTAGAAACAGTATATATTTAATTGGAGTGCACAAACAAGAACAAGACAGGAAGTTCCAGAGTAAAAATATGAGAGAAAAATCCATCGAACACCTGATGACTGAAGAAAGAACTTTTGATCCTCCACAGGATATGCAAGATCAGGCATTTATCAGTGGCAGAGAAGAATATGATGAAGCATATCTGAAAGCTGCGAATGATCCTGAAAAATTCTGGGCGGAAAGAGCACGGGAACTGCTTCACTGGAATCGTGACTTTCGCACAACCCTCGTTGCCGACCCGGAAAAACATGAATATAAATGGTTCGAAGGCGGCCGACTAAACGCCTCATACAACTGCCTAGATCGCCATCTAACCGATGGACGCAGAAATAAAGCAGCTCTCGTATGGCAGGGCGAAGCGGAAGAAGATGTTACAGTCTTCACTTATCAAATGCTGCACCGTGAAGTTTGCAGATTTGCGAATGTCCTGAAAAAAATGGGCATAAGTAAAGGCGACCGCATAGCAATATACCTCCCTATGGTTCCGGAACTCGTAATAGCCATGCTCGCGTGTGCTAGAATCGGAGCGGTAAATTCTGTTGTTTTTGCAGGTTTTTCAGCAATCAGCCTACAAAACCGCATTTTAGATTGTGACGCCAAAGTACTCATCACTGCAGATGGAGTATTCAGAGGCGGAAAAACTATTCCCCTGAAAAAGAATGTTGATGAGGCTCTATTCTCCTGCCCGTCCATTGAACAGGTCATTGTTGTTAAAAGAACTGAATCTGAAATAGATTTTATTGAAGGACGAGACACCTGGTGGCACGAAGAAATGGCTGCCAAAGATATCCCGGACCATTGCACACCAGTCTCACTGAAATCCGGCGAACCTCTTTTCATACTTTATACATCAGGAAGCACTGGAAAACCTAAAGGTATTGTCCACTCGGTAGGTGGATATATGACCAGCGTGGCGCACACCTCCCAATGGGTTTTCGATATTAAAGACGATGATGTTCACTGGTGTACCGCAGATCTAGGATGGGTAACCGGACACAGCTATACTGTATACGGGCCTCTGGCTCTTGGCGCGACAACCCTTATGTTTGAGGGAGTCCCGACATATCCAAGACCTGACAGATTCTGGAAAATTGTGAATAAATTCGGCGTAAATATTTTCTATACGACTCCAACTGCCATCAGAGCGCTCATGCGCGAAGGCGAACAGTGGACTGATAAATATGATCTTTCTTCACTGAGAATACTCGGCACAGTTGGAGAAACCATCAATCCCGAAGTATGGATGTGGTATCACCAACACGTAGGTAAAGGAAAACTGCCCCTGCTCGATACATGGTGGCAAACCGAAACAAGTGGGATTTTGATATCCCCGCTACCCTACGCAACCAAACTGAAACCAGGCTCAGCCGCAAAACCGTTGCCCGGTATAAATGTGACTGTAATTCGCAGTGACGGAACTCCCGCAGACGTAAACGAAGGCGGACACCTCGTTATAAAAGACCCATGGCCTGGAATGCTGCAAACTATTCATGGCGATGCAGAAAGATGCCACAGAACCTACTTCGAACGGTTCCCCGGTATGTATGAAACAGGTGATGGAGCAAGGATAGATGAAGATGGCTATGTATGGATAATGGGCAGACTTGATGATGTCATTAATATATCAGGCCACAGACTGGGAACCTCAGAAATTGAGTCAGCCCTTGTGGCGCACCCGGATGTGACAGAAGCGGCAGTAGTTGGTGTCCCCCATGAGATAAAAGGACAATCTATTTACGCATACGTGACTTTGCGCTCTGGGCTGAATGAAGATGATGAAATGGGCGATTTATTGCGAGAATGGATTCGCAAAGAAATTGGTCAAATTGCTGTTCCTGAAGTAATTCAATTCTCCGAGGGACTTCCCAAGACCCGTTCCGGAAAGATAATGCGTAGAATATTACGCAAAATAGCCTCGGGAGAGAGCGAGTTCGGAGATACCTCCACACTCTCAGATTCTTCGGTGATCACAGATCTAATTGAAGGTCAAAAAAATCTCTTTGAATAAAACCACAGTGAGCTCATATGCCTAATAAACAACACAAAATAGATACTTGCCTTGAGCTTATCAAGAACAACAACATTCTGGTTCTCGCCACTCAGGGGGAACCAGGACCTTACACTTCGCTCATGACATATGCCAGCTCTGAAGACCGAAGAGAAATTTTCATGGTCAGTAGCAAGCACAGCCACAAGTGGGATAATATTATGAAAAATACCGCAGTAAGCCTGCTTATCGATAATCGGGACGGCAAAATTGAAACAAGCCGCGATAAAATTAAAGCCCTGACTATTACAGGGAACTTTATCCCTGTTTCCGGCACAAGTCAGCGAGAAGAAATCTTAGAATCAATAGCCAAAGTAAACCCAGCCATAACTGAAATATTTGCAGGCCCTGAATGCGGAATAATAAGAATAAAAGCCATTTCATTTTTACTACTTGATGGACCGGAAAAAGCTTTCAACTTTGCATTATAGAGGATTATACCTCAAAAGTTTTTTCAAACACAATAAGAAGCTGCCCTAACAGATCTTTTTTGTTATACTTGTTATAATAATTCTTTCAGGTAAAATATTTTTCGAGGTTCTCAAATTCTGATTGAAAGTTAGGAAACCCTTTATGTTTAAATCGATGAGAGCGATCATACTTCTTTTTGTAGCCGGGCTAGTAATTACCACAACAGTTGGTATTACTTACTTTGCGCAACGAGAATTATCCAGCTCAGCTTATAAGTCTCAATATGACGCGGCCCAAGCTCTCATTGATTCAACTCTGCTTAATGTCTCAAACGAATACCAAAGTTTACTTTTCTCCGAAAAAGCAGCTCTTGATAGACGCAAAAAGGAACTCAAAGCGGTTGTCGGCATTGCATATGGCGCCGTACTTTTAAACTACACCAAGTATAAAGAAGGAAAGCTTACCGAAAAGGAAGCTAAGTCTCTAAGCATAGAACAACTCAAAAACATGCGATACGATGATGGGGTCGGTTACATTTGGGTTAACGACACAAAGACCCCTTTCCCAAGTATGATAATGCACGCGACACTGCCGGAATTGGACGGGACAATTCTTGACAATCCACGCTTTGACTGTGCGCTTGGAATTAAAAAAAATCTTTTCTCAGCATTTCGCGATATATGTGAAAAAAGCGGATCAGGTTATGTAGATTATTTCTGGCCAAAGCCAACTCCTGAAGGGCTTTCCAAAGACCAACCGAAACTTTCTTATGTGCAACTTTTTAAAGAATGGAACTGGATTATAGGTTCCGGCCTTTATGTGGACGATCTGGAAGAAGATGTTCGCAAAAGATTTGACGCGATACTCCATGAACTACGAACTTCTTTTGCTCAAATCAAAATTGGCAAAAGCGGATACGTATTCATCTTTACCGGCACGCAAGAATTGCTGGTTCACCCAACATATGCGAACACGACAACTTCAACATTACGAAATCCACAAACGGGAAGGTTAATAGGTGAAGAGCTTATTGAATCTGCCAACAAAACCGGAGTACATGAGTACCTATGGGATAAGCCACCAAATAACGTTGGCAATTTTAAATTTAAGAAACGCACTTATGTAAAGTATTTCGAGCCCTTGGACTGGTACATATGTTCTTCGATTTATGTAGATGAACTGGAACAGCCCGGACGAATTCTCAGAAATAAGACTATTATCTTTTCTCTAGGAATTCTTGCACTTGCCCTTGCCCTTGCAACAATTCTTTCAAGGAAAATTGCGCACCCTCTTTTAAAGTTAACTGAAGCAAGCCAAGCTATCGGAAAAGGCGGGCTGTCTGCTACTCAGATACCTGTAAGTGGACCTACAGAGACCAGACATCTTGGCTACGTTATAAAGCAAATGCTCGAATCCATCCGAAACGGAATGGAAGAGCTATCAATGACAAATATACAACTTGAAAAAGAAGTTAATGACCACGCTATAGCAAAAGAAGAGCTTCTTAAACTTCGGAATCATCTAAAAAATATTATTGATTCCATGCCGTCTATTCTTGTCGGGATCGACAATATCGGAAGAATAAATCTTTGGAATACCAGTGCAACCAAATCAACGGGTCTCACCTCCGATCAAGCATGCGGCCAAATGCTTCAACTTCTTTTCCCTGAATTAACAAATGAAATAGACCGCGCCATCACGGTCATCAAGACGGGAAAAACTGCTGAAATAGCCCGTGCTCCCCGTAAAATAGATGGACAGACTCATTATGAGAACATCACTGTTTACCCATTAACAAATGATGGGCAAGAAGGAGCTGTTATCAGAATTGATGACATTACTGATAGCGTTCGAATCGAAGAAATGATGATTCAAACTGAAAAGATGATGTCTATCGGAGGGCTGGCGGCTGGAATGGCGCACGAAATAAACAATCCCCTTGGTGGCATTCTGCAAGGCGCACAGAACATCGAAAGACGTCTTTCTCCAGAGCTTAAAAAGAATATCGAAGTTGCTGACAAATATAACACTTCTCTTGAAAGCATCCATGACTACATGCAAGAGCGAAAGATTTTTACTATGCTTAGAGGCATACGCGATGCGGCAGAGAGATCTGCTCAAATCATTGCGAATATGCTTAACTTCAGCCGCAAAACGGATGCACACAGGACGTCGTGCAAACTAAATGAGCTGGTAGACAGTGCGATAACCTTAGCAAAACAGGATTATGACCTGAAAAAAACATACGACTTCAAGCAAATTGATATAAGAACTAACTACGCCGAAGATCTACCACATGTAATCTGTGTACGGACTGAAATAGAACAGGTTCTGCTTAATCTTTTAGGAAATGCAGCTCAGGCAATGAGTGGCGTTGAAAACCCTGAAAACCCGGCACGAATAACAATCAATGTAAAACAAGAAAAAGACTTCATCACAACAGAAGTTTCAGACAATGGACCCGGAATAGACGAAGAGACGCGCAAAAGGGTTTTCGAGCCATTCTTTACGACAAAGCCTGAGGGAGTCGGAACAGGTTTGGGTTTATCAGTTTCATATTTCATTATTACACAAAACCATGGCGGAACTTTCACGGTAGAATCTACTGCTGGAAAAGGTGCCAAATTTACCTTTAAACTGCCGATCAACATTTAAAATCGCCAAACCCAAGCAACAAAAAAAGCCGAGTAGTTATACTACCCGGCTTTTTAAATTTATATATATCTACAACTAGCTATATCAACACAGTAACAACTGTTCCTTCGTCTTCTGTGGAAAGCATCTTAATCTCCCCGTTGTGAATTCCGGCAATAAGGCTAGCTGAATATGTGCCAAGCCCCGTTCCGCCTTTCTTGCCGAATGTTGCATATTTTTCAAAGAAATTTTTACACATTGGCTCAGGAACTGTTCCGTAATTATGAATTATAATGGAACTCTTGTCCCCGCCCTCAAGACCAACTGATACGGGCTTTCCTTCCGGCGTGGCCTCAAAAGCATTCTTGATAAGATTCGCCAGCATAGAGAACAAAAGTAGCTCCTCCCCTCTGACAACAAAAAACTCACCACCCTCAAATGTCTCTTTATTCACAAAAATTTGTAAAACAGAATTCTTTGCCTTGATTAGATCCATGAGGTCTAAGTCAATACGCTGCAAAAGAGGAATAAGATTCACATCAGTTGGATCAAGGTCGTAAGTACCTGATTCTAATTTATATAAATCATAAGAACGGTTGATAAGCCCAAGCATGCGGTAACCGGAATCCTGGATGGCTTTAACCATTTCAATTTTGTCAGGATCCTCCTCTTCAGCCAAGAGCAGATGAGGTAAATTTATCACGGCATTGAGGGGAGTCTTAAGATCATGATGGGTAATTCGGTCTATATCCTCTCGCAAAACTATCGCCTTTTGATGAGTAACAACATCTACTAATGTTGATGCGATGGAGCTGCAAAAATGTTCAAGAAAATCAGTACCCATTTCAGGATTGAAGCGGCTTACAGAAGGATCATAAATCGACAAAAGACCGATCATTTCATCCGGGTTATATTTATTCATAAGTCCGAAAGCAAAGCACGACCCCCCTTTTTCAGGCCCCATATCAGGATCACCGAAAAAGACATCAGGCCGCATCATTCTGGAAATTGGGCCTATGAAAATTCTGTTGCCATCAGTTTTAAGCGTTGCGTCAATGAACTGCATGCACCCTTTCAAAAAGAATGTAGGTAAACCGGAATCTGGAAGTCCCGCAAAAAGCTTACGATCGAGAACAACCGAAACTTTTGTCACCTCTAGTTCTCCAGCAATATCATCAAGCATATTAGGCAAATCTGCAATATTCTTAAGAGTATTCACATGATCCAATGCGCGGCAGAACTTGCCAAATAATTCGAAATCTGAACTGTAGGAACTGAGCGCCTGCGTTAAGCTAACCTCAAGCTTTTCAGCTTTAAGTTCACTATCTGAAAGGGAATCTTCGGCGGCAAGAAGTCTGTCTTCCTGACGAAGAAACATATCCCTGACGAAGACATAGTTTTCAAAAATAGACTGCGCCAAAGCTCCGGCTTTTTTCACTTCACCCTGCTCTGAAAACTGCTTGAGAATATCCAGCTGTTCTCCGAACTTTTTAAGTGTAGGCAAATCATTCATACGTTTTCCTCAATCTATTGAAAAATAATATCCAGCATAGTGACATACAAAAAGCATCGCAATCCAAACATCCCATCCAAAGCATCGTAACATATACATCTCAATTCCAAATAACGCTAATTACAACGTAAAATTAAGCAGTAAATGCGAGCAAAGCCGCCATTTCAGTCAATACGACTGCTCCGCCCAAAAAATCTCCGTTAGCCCCTGCGACCTTTCTCGCAAGTCTATATAAAAACAAAATACAAATACCCGCAAATATATAACTTAACAACTGCATCTTAATATCAACGAGAATAAACCCTATAATTGCCGTAGCAAGAAACGCAGAGATCAAAGATAAATTATCTGCACCATTCATGAAAAGAACACCTTGTCCCGTTCTCGCAAAGGGCTTGCCCACTCTACACATGATAGCACATCCCAGTCTACCCAAGACAAAAACCCAGACAGCCGCGCCATAAGCCCCCGCTTCATAAATATAATAAAAGCAGAACACCTGCCCCATCAGCAAAAGAGCTACAGCAAGAACCCCAAATACACCGGAACAGCTATCCTTAATGATGCGCCAAAACTTCACAGGATCAGGATATGGACCTGCCCCGTCGGCAATGTCTGCTATGCCATCAAAATGCAGCCCACGTGTAAGATAAACAGACGCAGCAACGGTGAGCCATGCCTGCACCCAGAATTTACCAGCAAACAAACCAAGATAAAAAGGCAGCACAATCAAACCGCCAAGCACAAGTCCACAAAGTGGCATCCACTTAACTGTGCGCGCTAAATCCTCAGCTTCGATATCAAGCACAGGCCCGATTCGAGTCATGAAACCAAGCGTAATAAAAAAATCTCTCATATCAAATATAACCCTTAAAATTTCTTAAATACAACCATACATAACACCAACTAATAAAACATCTTCAGCCCAACCATCCAAAAAGTTTGGGAGTTTTGACCCCTTTTACCAAAAGGGGTCAAACCGCCGGAGGCATTCTTAATACACCAACTAAACACTCCAGTTCAAACGGATGGAATCTCCAGCTTTGTATCCGAGCTTATCCGAAACAGATCCCTGATATAGTGCAAGCTCGTAAAAACCTTGGCTTCCGGCGATCAGGCCGACAGCTCCAGACTGCAATTCTGCGTAACATGATACCCGCCTGACGCAACCTGCGCGCGCTTCAGCTCCTCTAGGCGACAAGCAATCTAACTCTGAAGCTACTGTCCGCTCTGGCATGGACATTCTTTCGGGCATGATTTGACTGTCCGGAATATTCAGCACCAGATTGCCAAACCTGTCACTGTGCAAAACAACAGCTTCAACTCCATGCTCCATCCATAACGGCTTTTTAAGCCCCGTTCTAACGACATCACGTAATGGTAGTTTCGGGCCAAGTGACCCCAGCGATGCTCCGCAAGCAAGTTCAGCTGCTAATGGCGCAAAGATATCACGTCCGTGAAAAGTAGAAGAGCACGTGATGCTGCATGGAGTTTCACTTAAATCGGTCACTATCATCGACCCGCAAGAATTGGCCTCGGCAAGTTCAATTATACCGTTATCAGGAGCGAGAATCGTGTGACCACCAAGTTCAATTCCAATTATTCTGCGCCCGCTTCCAACCCCGGGGTCAACTACAGCAACAAATACAGTGTTTGATGGAAAATGTTTAAGAGCAGCCGCAAGAAAAAAAGAGCCTTGCGAAATACAAAATGGCTCAACCCCGTGACTGACATCTATAATTTTGGAATTCGGAGCTTTCGCTGCAAGAATTCCTTTCATTTGGCCGACGTAAGGATCATCGAGTCCAAAATCAGTTAAAAGCGCAATAGTTCTGCTCATAAACTCACCTTGGTATGGAAAAATGTTTTCCCATAACGCTGAAGGTTGATTCAATTATTACAAACACTGCCGAATCGATATCAAAAGTAACAAAAAGATATGCACAAGAGATTTACATTTTTCACGCAAATATGAAAGCGACTTAAGCGGTACTCTACCGCCAACGAGCCCTTTTATGCACTTGGAAGGTACGGCGAAAGATGATAAGCCGTTCTTCATATCTAGATAAGGAGATTTTTAATCCAAAATGAAAGCTAAACTTCATCTTCATAACGTCCTCGGTTCTATTCTTGAAAGCAAAGGCTGGGAATGGCCTGAAAAAGCCACCCTCGAGCCTCCAAGAGATAAAAACTTCGGTGACATGTCCGCAAATATTGCCATGATGCTCTCAAAGCAGGCAAAAATGAATCCGCGCGCCATCGCTGAAGAAATTAAGGCCCAGTTGGACAACGATCCATATATTGAAAAAGTAGACATTGCAGGACCCGGCTTCCTGAACTTCACCTTTTCCAACTCGTTCTGGCAGAACATGATTCCAGAAGTTATCGCAAAAGGTGATGATTATGGTCGTTCTGAAATGGGCAAAGGCAAAAAGGTTCAAGTAGAATACGTTTCTGCCAACCCTACAGGACCTCTGCATATCGGTCATGGACGCGGAGCTGCACTCGGCGACTGTCTTGTTCGTATCCTTGAGTTCACAGGGCACGAAGTTGAAGCGGAATACTACGTCAACGACGCAGGCCGCCAGATGCTTATCCTTGGTAATTCCATTTGGGTAAGATTACAGCAGTCTGAAGGGCGCGACATTGTCGATCCTGAAGATTTCTACAAAGGCGATTACATCACCGACATCGCAAAAGAAGTACTGGCGCTTAATCCGACTATCCTTGAGATGGAAGAAGCTGATTCAGTTGCAATTTGCCGTGAATACGGGATGAACCAGATTCTTGAAGGCATCAAGAAAGACCTTGCTGCTTTCGATGTTCGCCACGATGTATGGTTTTCCGAAAAGAGCCTTGTTGAGACTGGTAAAGTTGATGAAACTTTTGCCGACCTTAAAGCTCGCGGTATGGCTTACGAAAAAGACGGAGCACTTTGGTTCAAGTCTACCGATCTCGGAGATGACAAAGACCGCGTGCTTCGTAAATCTAACGGAGACCTGACCTATTTTGCATCAGATATCTCCTACCATGATAATAAATACAAACGCGGATTCGACACCGTAGTAGACATCTGGGGCGCAGACCATCACGGCTACATCCCACGCATGCAAGCGGCTGTTGAAGCTCTCGGCAAAAAAGGGCAGCTTGATGTTATCCTCGTACAGCTTGTTAACTTGCTGCGCGGCGGAGAACAGATTGCAATGTCTACCCGCGCCGGAAAATTTGAGACTCTTGAAGACGTAGTCAATGAAGTTGGCCGCGACGCTTCACGTTTCATGTTTCTGTCTCGCAAAAGCGATAGTCACCTCGACTTTGACCTCGATCTGGTCAAACAGAAAACCATGGAAAACCCAGTATATTACGTTCAGTATGCACACGCACGCATCTGCTCCGTAATCCAGAAAGCAGCTGAAGCGGGTATCGAAGTAGAAGCTTCAACTCCTGAGCTTCTTAGCTTGCTAGGCAACGCTGAAGAGCTAAGTCTAATCAAGCTTATGGATCAGTTTAATGACGTGGTGGAAAGTGCCGGAGAATACATGACCCCGCATACCATCAGTTATTACTTAAGAGACCTTGCAAATGCGTTGCATAGATTTTACTCTATGCATCACATCCTTTCCGCAGAAAAAGATATTATTGCGGCAAGGTTGATCCTGCTTAAAGCTGTTGCAAAAACTCTTGAAAACGGCCTAGCGCTGCTTGGAGTTTCCGCGCCAGAAAAAATGTAATACGGCCCGTGCCTATCATAAAAATGGAGTGAGCAAATGGCTACACGCAAAAAAAAGCCCGGATCAGGTTCTGATCAGGAAAAGACCTATACCTTCACATTTTCTTTGCCGGAAGCAATTGGTCTTTGCTCAGGATGTGTGCTGGCCTTATGCGCGTTCTTTGTGCTCGGAATTCTGCTCGGTAGAGGATATCAGCCTGAAAATGATGTCCCCGAACTGGCAATGATGATGCCACATCAAAGCTCCAATGCTTCAGGTGAAGTTAAAGGTGGCATACTGAAGCCTGAAGAATTGCTTTATATGGATTCGCTTAAAATCAAGCCTATTTCCGGAGCAAGACCAGATGAAAAGGTTGCTGCTAAAAAGCCTAAGGCCAAAAGCAAGCCTACTGTGAACATAGTGCAAAAGATGGCTCCTGCAAAGCAGGCCGCAGCTAAAACAGCTGTAACTGAATCCGTTAAATCAGCAGTTACAACTAAAGACACTGAACCGGAACCGCTGATAGAAATGGATAATCCTGACGAAGTCGGCCCTCCTGTATACGATTATCTGTATCAGGCTGCCTCCTTCGGAACCGAGCAAAAAGCTGAAGAATTCAAAGGCAAGCTACTTGCTGATGGACTGGATGCGTCGGTTGAACCGGGAAAAAGCGGCACAAAAACTTGGTACAGAGTTTTTGTAAGACACTTAGGATCTGCTGAAAGTACGCAGTCCATGAGAGCTGTTCTGGCAAAATATGGAATCAAAAAGCCTCTGCTGAAAAGCAAAAAGGCTGTTGAATAGATCCAAACCGGACAGTTGATAAAGAATTATAAAACCCCGCTTGAAACTTAATTTCAAGCGGGGTTTATTTTGTGTAAAAACTTAGCGGAAATTTCAATCAGCTAACTTTTGAAACGATACCCGACCCCGCGCACGGTTTCGATGAAATCAGCGTAAGGCCCAAGCTTCTGCCGCAATCTGCGGATATGCGTATCTACCGTTCTCGAATACCCTTCAAAATGGGTATCCCACACAGTATCAAGCAAATGATCACGGGTGCGGACCTTTCCTTCGTACTGTAACAGTTCAGAAAACAATTTGAACTCTGTTGCGGTTAGAGGAACAAGTTCTCCGTCACATTCCAAAGTATGCGCTTCAAAATCAACAGAAAGGCCCTCACGACTCCACTTTAGTGCGCGCTTCGGCTCAACGTCTGCACTGCGTCTTAGCACAGCCTTGATTCTGAGTACCAATTCACGCGGGCTGAACGGCTTAACAATATAGTCATCCACCCCAAGTTCAAGACCGACAACCCTGTCGACCTCTTCACCCTTAGCGGTAAGCATCACGACCGGAATATGCTGGGTTTGGGCTTCCTGCTTAAGTCTGCGGCAGACCTCAAGACCGTCAATTTCAGGGAGCATAATATCCAATAGTATAAGATCAGGAAGCTCACTTTTAGCCAGTGCAAGACCCTTGAGGCCATCCATTGCCGTAACAACTTCAAAGCCGGATGAAGTCAAATTGTATTTCAGTAGCTCTATAGTATCATGATGATCTTCAACCACCAGTATTTTATCAATTGACACAATGATCTCCTTTTGAAACGGACCATACCTGTCACAACAGTCACAATTACGGCAAAATTGTGACAGCTGTGTTAATTCTAAACTATTTACTCTCTGATGACCCATTAGTTTCAGAGTCAGCAGTGTCGATACTCTCGTTTGACTCTACTGCCTTGAATCCATCAACAGCTCCCGTCAGGCTTTGCACAGTATAGTTTAGGCTGGCTATAGTCTTTTTAAACTCTTCAATCGAGCTTGAGGTACCTACAGCAGATTCATTTAAGTCAGACATAGCATCATTAATCTGTTCAGCACTGTCCGCCTGATCTCCCATTGCATGTGAGACTTCTGCAAACTTAGGCTTAAGAACTCTTACCCTATCAGTAATCAAAGCAAGATCTGAACTCATCTTTTCGACTTCATCAACACTTGCCCGAACTTCATGGTTGAATTTTTCCATTTCCATAACGCCGGAACTTACCGCCGTTTGCATATCACGAACCATAAGCTCAATATCTTCTGCCGCAATGACAGTCTGATCAGCCAGCCTTCTAATCTCACGGGCTACAACCGAAAACCCTTGCCCGAACTGGCCAGCTTTTTCAGCTTCAATGGCTGCATTTAACGAGAGCAGATTAGTATGATCTGCAATGCGGGCAATAGTCGTTACGATATTATTAATTTTATTAGCTTTTTCATTAATAGCACCAAGCCGTGATGACACATTATCGGTCGAATCTACGAGCTTGATTAAGGACTGTTCGCGTTCGGAAATATTGCTTTGTAGCACTTCTGCCAAATCAGCTGATTCAGAAGCACTTTCTGCAACATCTTCCATTACATCGACTAGATTCCTCGAAGTTGTACGAATAAGCCTGCTTGTTGCGGTAACTTCATTGGTGGACGCGGCCTGACTGGATACGGCTGAATCAATATGCCCGACAGTTGCGCTAATTTTTCTACCCGCAACTGAAACATTGTCGCCCGAATCCCGGACTTCAGTCACCAAACCGGACAACCCACCAATCATTATTTCAAATGATTCAAGAAGATTACCTATCTCATTGCCGGATTTAAGAATTCTCTTAGCGAAGAATTTACCGTTCGAATTCTGCCTCATTTTACGAACGGCCTCATCAGCACTTTCGAGATCTCCCTCCGCAATATATTTCGCAATTCCGGTAATTCTGGAAATAGGACTGAAAATCAAATTAAGTCCGAAAAGTAAAACCACCAAAGCAATAGCAATGAAAATAGCACCAACAAACACGACTGACCCTAAGGTCTGATTTGCAATCTTATTCATCGTAGCCAGCGGCACAGATGCTATCTGCGCACATTCTATAGCTCCCGGGGTTCTGAAATAACCACTGTCGTTGGCAACCTGATACCTGTCTTTCATAGACTGCGGAGCATCCGCCGGCCTGCCGTGACAAACCATGCAGGACGGTTTATTCTTCTCACCTTCGGCAACAACGTAAAACTTAACTCCGTTGACAGTTCTAACACCTTCCAAAAAAGACCTTTTACCCTGCGAGGCAAGAACATTTAGCTCTTCAATAATAAGGGATTCATCTGCGGTTGCCATATTGCGTGGATTTCTCGGCTTGGTAGACGCTGTTTTATAAACTAGTTCATGTTTAAACTGATCAGGAATACGGCTGAAAACACCATTCGCTGTAAACGAGGTGGATTGCAATTCCGGTACAAACTGATCTTTCGGCAGAACTTCAGTCGCCTTCGGCCTGATAACGGCTCCGGTATGCTTACGAACTGCCATCATTGAATGCAGCATGATTTCGGCCTTACCCCGATACTCCTGCATAAGAGTTCCCCGGGTATAATTTGAAATCAAAAATAGAACGAGCAAGGTAATAACCAAGCAAAATACTACACATCCAACTATGAACTGCTTGCGGATATTCATCTTTAATCCTTTTTATAACTCAGAATGAAACGACTCAAAATATAGCGGCTATTCAAAAATAAACTCGACCATAGAAAAATCATCATCATACTCTTCAGCACCCTGTAACTCTCTAGTGTGATCGATAAGCATATCAATAGGCTTGCCTAGCGGGCCACCTGTAGAAATCATAAAGTTCGTATATTCTTCAAATGCCCACATTTTACCGTCAGACACTTTTTTCAGTTCGTACACGCCATCACTATATAAGAAGAAACGCGCACCCGGCTTAACCGTAATAGAATCACTAGTATATTGCATATCCGGCATTCCGCCGACAATCATTCCGGCTGTCCTTAGCTCCGCGACCTCTTCACCATTGATAAGAAGAGCAGGAGGATGGCCTCCGCTGGAAAATGTCAAAGTGCGCTCGGATTTTTTATAAACTCCATACCACATTGTGAAATACAAATTATTCTGCTGATCCATCTGAAATGATTCATTAAGAGCAAACAGAACTTCATCCGGCTTAAGAAAATCAGTGTCCGGTAGCGTCTGAGAACGCAGAACGTTCATTGCCGAGACAGAAAGTAATGCAGACCCGACACCATGATCACAAACATCCAGCAGGTACATTGCAAAATGATCATCATCGAGCCAATGATAACCGAAGGAATCACCACCGAGGGATGCGGAAGGTATGAATCTCCAATCAGCCTGAATTTCCCCTTCTGTTATGGGGAGAGGAAGCAAGGATGTAACGTAATCTGCAGCAACAGCCAGTTCTTTACGCATTTCATCTCTACTTGCAAGGAGCTGTTTATAAGCTTCATTTCTCTGAAGTAAGTTGATGTAACCCTTTGAGTGATATCTGATACGAGCTAGTAGTTCGATTCTATCTGGAAGTTTAACCAAATAGTCATTAGCGCCCAGCGCGAAGGCTTCCGCCTTAGTTGCTGGCTCCTCTTTAGTCGACAGTACGATCAGCGGAATATCTTTAAGTTTAGCATTTGCCCGCATAAATTTAACCATGGTCATACCGTCAATTTCGGGCATAACTAGATCCTGCAAAATAACGGTCGGCTGTAATTCCTGGGCTGTAGGAATTGCCGCAGTGGGATCACTCACAAAATGGAAATCTATGTCCTCTTCGTCGGCAAGCATTCTGCGTACAGCCTCGCCAACCATTGGCTGATCATCAATTAGCAATACAGTTATTTTATGTTCGGTAAGTAGCTCATCATTTATTATAGAAGTTGTCATTTTGTAGTCTCCCTGTTTTTTTACTTGAAATGCCGGATCAATGCCGGAGCCATATTATCAATAGAAATTACTTTTTTAGCCGCATCTAGTTTAACGGCGGCTCCCGGCATACCCCAGACAACACTACTTTCCTTATCCTGCGCAATGGTCAGCCACTTCTTGTCTTTTAACTCAAGTAGCCCCTTCGCGCCATCTGCGCCCATTCCTGTTAAAATAACCGCCGCCGATCCCTCAGGAATCCCAGCACAGCAAAGACTGCTGAAAAATACATCCACAGAGGGAACATAAAGATTTTCCCCCGGACCATCTGTGAGCTGAACCACGCCACCCGGTCCTAAAAGCATATGCCTATTCCCAGGCGCAAGAAGAACTGAACCCGGCCTTATGATGTCGCCACGCTTGGCAAGGGTGACCTTCAGTTTTGTTTGCCCATCAAGCCAGTTGGCTAGATTTTCGGAGAAACTTCCATCCACATGCTGGATGATAACAATTGCAGCAGGAAAATTTTCGGGCAATGCGCCTAGAACCGTGGCAAGGGCAGTCGGCCCGCCTGTCGAACTGCCTATAGCCAAAAGTTTAGGGATACGCCCCGTAGGAGTAAATGCAACAGGAGTTGAAGACTTTTCAGTATCAATACCCTGTAATCTCCTGATAAGTGATATTTTAGCTATAAGGTTTTTTGCACCATCAAGATCACCGTTAACGCCAACTTCTGGAGTCGTCACAACATCGAGAGCACCCGCCCCCATTGCTTCAAAAACTTTAGAAGCATTGGCTTCAATACTCGCGGTAACAACCAAGATAGAACAGGGGCATTCCTTCATTATGCGACGCGTAGATTCTGCCCCGTCCATAACAGGCATAATCAGATCCATCAGCACAACATCAGGAACATCTTTGCAACACTTAGTGACCGCTTCCTCCCCGTTAAAGGCAATCCATGCAACTTTAAATCCGGCAGCTAGAACGACCCTTTTAAGGACCTCAACAGCCATATGCATATCGTTGACTATGCCTACTCTCATTTAGTAATCCCGCCAATCAGATCTTCAACTGCAGTCAGCAGAGTTTCATCATGAAAGCTGCTCTTGGTCAGATAGTAATCAGCTCCGGCTTCAAGTCCGCGCAACTTATCTTCCTCTCGATCTTTATATGATACCATCATGACAGGAATCGCCTTATAATCAGGATTTGATTTAATCTTTCTAGTAAGCTCCAGTCCATTCATCCGAGGCATATCAACATCAGTTACAACGAGATCGTAATCACCTGTTACAACGGCATTAAATCCATCCATACCATCCACAGCGGTATCAACTTCGTAACCATGATTAGCTAGAAGTTTGCGTTCAACCTCGCGAACGGTAAGGGAATCATCGACAACTAAAATACGCTGTACAGGACCAGTATTAACAGCATCCATCCCTACTTTCGTAAGCCTTCCGCCCGAAAGAAGATTATCAATAGAGCGGACAAGATCCTCAGCATCTAAAATTAAGACAGGTGAACCATCCGGCATGAGCGCAACGGAATTGATATCAGGAACTTTCCCGAATCGACTGTCGAGGGGTCTAACTACAAGATCCTGTTCACCCATAAAATCGTCAACCACAAGGCCATATTTATTCATACGGTCGCTGATAACAACGACCTTAATATTCTCATCTTCTTTTTTAGTAACGGCTGTCCCGAGGATTTGCGAAGCAGGAACAAGCCCAACATTTGCATTGTCGAGAGAGACATATTGCCTATCTTCAACGAGCTTAAGTTGATCTGGCAAAATGGAAGCAATGCGGCTGATACGGCTCAGCGGCACAGCATACGGCTCGCCTGAAATATCAACTAAAAGAGTTCGGATAACAGAAAGAGTGAGTGGCAACTGCATAGAAAAAGACATACCTTCGCCCGGTTCAGAATCGGCTCGAACGGTTCCACCGACCTCCTGAACCATGGAATGAACTACATCCAGCCCAACTCCGCGTCCTGAAATCTCAGTAACCTTACCCGCAGTTGAGAAGCCCGGAAGAAACAAAAATTCCATAAGCTCAGCACGGCTCATTTCAGCGGCCATCCTGCCCGGAGCAAGTTTTTTCTCTACAACTTTAGCCCTGATACGCTCGGGATCAATTCCCTTACCATCGTCACGGACTTCGATAAAAAGCATACCTGCCCGATGCCCGGCTATTACCTTAATAGTTCCGTTTGAAGGCTTTCCAGCAGCTACCCGCTCAGGTCCCATTTCAATACCGTGATCAACAGAATTTCGGATTATATGATTAAGCGGAGCTTCAAGCCGCTCAAGAATATCTCTATCAACAGCAGTAGCTTCACCTTCAACTATGAAATCGACTTCCTTACCAAGGGACTTTGCAAGGTCGCGCACCAAACGTGGAAAACCTCTACCACCGTCAGAGAAAGGACGCATACGGCTGGCAATAACTTCATTATAAAGTCTACCGGAAATATTATCAGAACGCCTGCGATAAACGTCAAACTCGCTGGCGTGCTCAGAGAGCATTTTTTGATTCTCGCTCAGATCAGCTTTAATTTCATTAATTACAAACTCTAAAGGCTCGCCATTTCCTATCCTTTCCACGGCAGATTCAACGTCTTTCAGCAGAGAGCGCTGACCAGCTTTAAGTCTTAACATTGCCGCGGCAAAGATACTCAAACGTCCGGCTTCCACAAGACTTTCGCCAGCAAGAGCCATCAACCTGTTAAGATTTTCCGCTGAAACTCTAACTACCGCTTCACTGGTTTTAGAAACTTTTTTTACGGGATATTTAACTCTCTTCCGAGCGGGAGGAGTAGTTTTTTCAGAAGAAGATTTGGCCACCGTAGATCCATCTGTATCGGAAGCCTGTGAACCTGTTGCGTCGGCAGTACTACCGACAGCGGGTTCTTCAGAATTGTCGGAATCAGCCGGATCGTTGTCAGAAGAAACGGCGACAGAATTAATTTCAGCCAGCACTTTTCGCACTTCATCCAAATCGCCACGCAGCCCCTTTTCCAGCAGATCCATCTCAGGCTTTTTAGATGATAAAAAGTCCTGAATTAAGTCGGTATCAAGCTGAGCGCATTCATCATATATATCAGTTGAAGCAAGGAGCACATCTATCTGCTCAGTAACCAGCTTAACTTCACCCTTCTGACAAGCTACAAGCAAATCTTCCATAGCATGCGCAAGATCAACGGCGTCCATAAGCCCGACAATTCTAGCTGCACCTTTCATGGAATGGGCCGCCCGCATCAATGGCTCTACTTTGTCGGCAGATTGATTCTTTTCCAGTTCAAGAAGGCCTGCGGTCAAAGACTGTGAGTGGGATTCTGCCTCCATACGGAAAAGATCGAGCATGGAAAGATCAGCTAAAGAGACCTCAGCCTTAGGAGCCGGAGGAGCTTCTACTTTGGGAGCTGAAACAGATTCTTCTTCGACTTCCGTCTTATTCTCAGTTTGAGCATCAGTTTGATCTGCGGAAATTTCAGCTTTTAAAGTTTCATCCTTAACAGGATCAGTTGCTGCTACGGTAATAGGTTTTGCCAAATCATCAGCAGCACTTTGTATGGCATTTGCGTTGGCAAACAGCCATTCTTCAAGCTCACTTGCATCCAATTGGGCCATATCGGAAAAGAAATCTGTTGCGGCAAGCAATCTATCTATATCCTGCGATACCAGCACTCTTTCGCCCTTACGACATGCCTCAAGGACGTCTTCCATCGCATGAGAAATCCCAACAACTCCAGTAAGCCCGACAATACGTCCCGCACCCTTAAGTGAATGGGCGGCGCGCATTAAAGGCTCCACATTTTCGGGAGACTGATTCTTTTCGAGTTCAAGAAGGCCGGAAGTTAATGACTGCGAATGGGATTCTGCCTCCATACGGAAAAGATCAAGCATGGAAGAATCCGCAAGAGAAACATTCACACTGGCAGGGCTTGGCTTCGGATCAGGAGTAGGCTCAGCCGTACTCGCAGGTTTTGGCTCTGACTTACTCGCAATTTCTGGCTCAGAAATATTAGTTTGAGACGGAGCTGGTGCAACAACTGGCTCACCATCAAATTTAGCCAAAATTTCGGAACGAAGCCCGTTATTATCATCAAGCCACTTGTCCATTTCTTCAACTTCTACAGCAGCAAGGTCCGCCAAAAATTTTGTAGCCGAAAGAAGCACATCAACTATTTCAGGTGAAGCCGCTGTTTCACCGGCACGGCAATGCTCAAGAACTTTTTCAATTGCTTCAGCAACATCTATCGCATCCGTAAGGCTGACAATACGCGCCGCTCCTCTAAGAGACTGGGCCGCACGCAAAAGTGGCTCCATAACTTCAGGAGACGAGTCTTTAATAAGGGCAGGCAAACCCGAAAATAGCACCTTGGTGTGGTTTTCACCCTCCATGCGAAAAAGCTCAAGCATGGAAAGATCGCCCATATCGCGAGTCACGTTATATTCTCCCTGTCAGACTGTACAAAATTTCCGCCATTACTTTATGATGCGATTAAAAGCTTCAAACAACAGTTCTTCGTCCAACAAAGACACTCGCCTATCATCTATTTCAAACAGCCCTTTGGTATACGCAGCCGGAGCTTTGGAAACTGTCGCGGGAGCATCAAGCAGAGCATCCACAAAATAGTGATGCACCCCTAAAACTTCATCAGCCTCAAAAATCCAACGTCCAAACCCCATGTCTACACATACAAATCGGTTATAAACTCTAAATCCTTTTTCCTCATCAGTGAGGTATTCTTCCTCAAGCCCCAAAAGCTCTCGAACTGAAACCACTGGTTCAATCTGTCCATGTATACTGGACAATCCCTTTAAATATTTATCATTTTTATGAGGAACAGGTCTAATCTTCCCAAGCTCAAGAATTGATACAAAAACATGCGATGTAAGGGCCAGCCATTCTTTTGATATTCTGAAAACCACAGCCCCTGCGGTTTCCCTGACTTCTTCCTCTTTACTGATTGAAACGGCCTCTGCGTTTTCAGCCAGATAACCTTCAGGCGGTGCGCGGTCCAAAAGGCTTAATCCCGCCCGTGTGAAACGTGGACAATTATAGCAATGGCTCCACGTTACTAGCTCAGGACAGGATCTATCGCCAGCATACCCTATTTCATTCCAACATGTTTCAAGCATTATCCGGCCTCATTTTGATTTTCGGCCCGCTGGACCCTGTTACGAAGAATAGCGGCCTTTCGCTTATCCCCTCTAGTTTCTACCAGCAAAGAAAGATGTATTAACGAATCCAGATGCTTAGGATTAAGGTAAATAGCTTTATTATAATATTCTTCAGCTTTCACAGGGTTCCCCTGCGCCTCACAAAGTAACCCGCATAAATGCAGCATATCCGGCTGGGGACCATCAGCTAAAAGCTTTGCTTCACACAAACTTAAAGCCCTTGCAGTCTCACCCCTATCAGCTAGAACTTTTATATCTTTTAATGAAAACTGTTGTTTTTCGGAAACTTGCACCTGAATATTTTTAACCACACGAGGTTTAACAGTAGTTACAGGAGATATTGTTCTCTTCGCACGCCTCGGAGCTTTATCACTAACAGAATGTACCAAACACGTAGAGCGTCCACACTCCGGAGAATCTTTAACCCTCTCTACAGAAGCAGGTTTACAAGCTCTACCTTCAACAGGTCCGGCTCCATTCTTTTTAAAAGCAAACACACCCGGTCTTCTAACTGGACTGAAATATTTGTTAAAAATAGGCAAAGCCTCAGCATGTCCGACAAAAAGAAGTCCACCTTTTTTCAGCTTTTCACTAAATAGCCTGACTAGGCACTCCCGAGAATTATCATCGAGATAAATTATGAGATTCCGGCAAAAAATTGCGTCATATTGTCCAAGTGGCAGACATCCCTCAACAATATTACCCGGATAAAAATTTACTATATTTCTAACTCGATCCGCAAGAATTCGCCCATGCTCTTTTTTCTCAAAGCAACCCTCGGCATAAGGGGGAAGCTCAGACCTGAAAGAATTATCTGTATAAACGCCCTTTTTAGCCTTATCTAAAGCTCGCACGCTGATATCAACGGCATCAACTCTAATACGTTTCTGAGGAAGTCCCGCCCCCATAAGAGCCATAGCAACTGAGTACGGTTCCTCACCTGTAGAGCATGGAGCACTTAAAACTTTGAAAGAATCCTTCCGGCAACTTAAAGCTGTTTCAGAAAGCAACTCAAAAGGCTTTGTATCTCTAAAAAACCACGTTTCCGGCACAACAACTTCTTCAACCAACTCAGACACTTCGCGTTCATCATTTCGCAACACGTTCAAATATTGCGCTTCATCGCATCCAAGCTCACGCATCCTAACTTGTAAGGCATGCTTTACCCCGGACTTTCCAAGAGAATCAGGAGCAAGGCCCATCGCCTTTTTTAGAATTTTCTTAAATGGCTCAAGGTTCATAATCTACCCAGCAGCCTGCGCCGAGTCTTCTTTCGGAAAAAGGACCATTCGCAACTCATCTGAAAGCAACTTCCCCGGTTCAATCAACTGAAGCATGCCGCCATCAACTCTTGCCACTTTGCCAAGCCATGGGGCATCCGGAATTTCAAGTCCTGAAGATTCAAAATCTGAATCAACAATATTGATAGTTTCGGTTATATTTTCTGCAAGCAATCCAAGGAATTTCTCACCGCGCGGTTCACTGTCATCAATATCCGCAAGGTCTAAAATAATTACCCGCGTACTCATCATAGGTTTACACGGTGCATCTATCGCTAGCATGGATAGATCCACAACCGGGGTTATTGTCCCCCGATAATTGAAAATACCATTCACATACTCAGGTGAACGCGGCAGCTCTTTGTAGATAGCAGGCGGTACTACCTCTGCGACCAGCATTGCTTTAATAGCATATGAATATTCAGCTATCCTGAATGTAAGTACTAGCATTATTCACTCACCTTAAAGCGCGTAACTTCGCTACGCAGCCCTTGAACAGCTTCATTTAGCTGTGTAGCAGCCCTATTAAACTCACCTAAAGCTTCTGAAGTATGGGTCGCGGTATCTGAAAGTTGAACCATGGCATCACTAATCTGCTCAGCACCTTGGGCCTGTGCGGACATTCCCTCGTTGACCTGTTCAATTCTTGGATTGAGATCTCTGACACCGCCCATGATACCATCAAGCTTTTTACCAAGCTTTGAAGCCTTATCAGCACCATATCTTACATCGGAAGCAAAGCTGTCCATCTCAACTACTCCAGAATCAACAGCCACGCGCATGTTCCCGATCATATTTTCAATCTCAAGAGCAGCAACGGAGGTTTGATCTGCAAGCCTTCTAATTTCTCCGGCAACGACAGAAAATCCCTGACCGAATTTGCCAGCCTTTTCCGCTTCAATTGCGGCGTTCAAGGAAAGTAAATTGGTTCGGTCAGCAACCTTAGTAATGGTACTGACAATCCCTTCAATAGAATTAGCCTTATCATTAATACTTGCTAACTTATCAGTAATGCTTGAGGTGGAATCGCTCAACTCTTCCATAATTCTGATCATAGTTTTAAGGCCGTCTTGCCCTTCCTGAGCAAGCACTGCCATACTCGATGCGGAATCGTTAACAACTCCCATTGTCAGGGCTAGCTCCCCAGAATTAGCCGAAATCTCGGAACTGGTTGCGCTAATCTGGTTAGTTGCTGCCGCCTGCTGGCCGACTGTTGCACCCAGCTGATGTGCTGATGCTGCAATTTCGGTAGAGGACGTCGTCACCTGAATTCCAGAACGCTGAACTTGCCCTACAAGAGAACTGAGGCTATCCACCATATCCCTGACGGAAAGGAAGAGTAGACCGGTCTCATCAAGGTTTTCTTGCTTGTGGACATTGCGAACGGCTTTTCGGGCATTAGGACAAACTTTCTCGACCATTTTAATCGAAGTTTTAGCATCAAAAATATTACCGCTTGCAATCATTTTTGCAATTCCGACCATATGACTTATGGGGTTAGCGATAAGCCCGCTTACGTAGAACGAAACACCAAGAGTAACTATGAACAGTATAATTCCTGTTAAACCGAGCCACTTACCAAGCTCACCCATTGTTCCGGTCAACCGTTCTTTAATTCCGTTATATTCATCAAGATACACACCGGACCCAATCACCCATCCCCATGGTTCGAAATAGGTATAAACAGAGAGTTTCATACGCCCTTCTTTATCTGGCGCCATCTTCCACTCATATTCTTTACTAATTAGCTTACCCTCTCCAACACGGACAGCTTTCACAATAATTTGAAAAATAAAATCTTTATTTTCTTCGGTCATCTGAGACGCTTTTTCAGCTTTCACGTTGTTGGAACGCGACATGATATATTTTCCGCGATTCGCACCTTTTGTGCCAATAACCCACACAAATCCTGATTTATTAATAGAAGTTTTAAGTATCGAATCATGAAGGCTATCCGAGATATCATCCTTCATATAAACAGCAAGCATGCCGACGATACGTCCGGTATTGTCCTTAAGCGGCTGAAAAGCAACAAACCTTATCCCGTCATCACCATCTTCATGTCTATAGACAGTGCTACCAGCAAGAACTCCATCGATTACAGAACTTCTCTGCCCTTTATTATCCAGCGAATAAAGCACCGCACCAGGAATCATCATTTTGTTGTCCACGGCAGTAGAATCAACGACAATCATATCTCCTTCAATATTAACACGCTGATAGATAGCGCAGAATGCTCCGGAAATGCTGGTAGCTTCGAGTAAAAGCGGGAGGGAGTTATTTTTGCGTTTTGCGGAAGTCAGACTATAGTTCCCGACCATGAGAACCGGCAAATTAAGATCAACTTTCTCTGAGCGGGGATTTAAGATGGTCCATGAAGACTCTTTATCCAGAAGCCTCACTTCTCCACCATCCTCAAAAAGAGTATCCAGAGCCATTAAACCTCGCTCAGTTTCAAGCGTAAGCAGCTCATTAGTAGCCCGGCACTCCTCATATAAATCGCTGGTAACCTGCGAAATATGAGATTTTATAAGAGCACGAATCTCCGTAGCAACGGAATTAGAAAGCCGTGTTTCGAGCACGCTGGTGAGCACAAGCATTACGACAATAGGAATAATTGCCGCGCCGCAAGCAATGGTCATTATCTTTCGTCTTAAAGAAAAACGCATCAGGGAATTCCCGTACTTCTGTCTGAAGGTAGCTGACAGAGAGTTGTTATTACAGATTTCGCGAATATTTTTTAACCATACCAAAACTACTAAACCGAGGCTATACCTGCAAACCCTTTCTATTTATTTTATATAATTAAATCAATGGCGAGTATTATCTTCATACATTTATTCAGAAATACTGTTTACCCCCGTAAAGAGTTCACAGTTTATAGCCGATAATTAAATTATGAACACGTGGGACATCTCCACACCGGATGGATGTCCCCACTCATGGAGGAGTGTATGTATTATCACGGATTCGATAATAAGCCCGTATCAGCCAAAAAGTACTGGACCAGCAAGGACGACGAACTTGTATCCTCGCTCTTTGCAAAAATTATTAACAAGACAGTCACTAGTTGCGACCAAGAGCCTGAAGGCGAACAACTGGTAGATCAAATGGTCAACAATCTTTTTGATTTGTGCTTTTACATCAATAAAGACGTTCACAACTGCTGATTAAAAATCATCTTTTTGATCAACACAAAAAACCCCGGATGTCTTATGACAACCGGGGTTTTTGTATGCGTAGCAACTCCTTTTAAGGAGCAAGAACACTGAAGATATTAGCTTACCTGTGCAAGACGGGGAGCATTTTTAGCTTTTTCTTCATCAGATCTCTTACGCAGGTAATGTACCATTGTAAGAATTGCTGTGATCGCTTCAAATCCTTCCTGCTCAACAGAGCTAACAAGGTCGTCTTTAGGATCAGCCTGCAAAGCTGTTTTCAAGGCTTTAGAATATCTTCCGAACCCGTCCATAAGATCAAGAGCCATGTAATTAGCTTCATCTGGATCACCAGGATTAATATCCATAGGAACGAGAACGTAACCCATGATATTAGCGAGTCTGGTCAACGGACGAATGCTACCAGTTGATCTCATAATAGGGATCAACTCTTCAATACCTACCTTTGCACCCTTATCTTCGGGATTGATTTCACGAAGAAGAGTCGGGTAAGGCTTGCTTATTTCCGTTGCAACGTCGCGAGCAGGCTTATCATTCTTAAGTACAACGTCCTGTAAAAGCTTAGTTAGTTCACTATTTACCATGCTATGTCTCCTTGACTTTATTATAATGTATTAGGTTGCGCCTATACGATTAAATCCAAATCTCTGCCAATTAAGTATACAATCAGCAGAGATGAAATCTACTATATCCATAGATACTTACAACTAATTTTAAAAAAAACCGCATCCACCTGTTACTGTGCAACAAGAATAATTCCTGCTTGGCAAGAACAATCATTATCACATTAATCACAACAACTGCGTAAACAAGGCTATACAGCTAATACATAAGTGTTGCAAGCATAGATTTCATCTATTCGTAATTATATTCCAATTTAGTATGGAATTATGGCAAAAAAAGAGGCCAGAGCATATCTGCAAAGGCCTATCTTATTTAATAAAAAGTGATTTAGAAATCAATATTGAGTGATTCAACAAATAATTCACCCGAAAAAGTAAGCTCAGCTCCGCCTTGGAGGAAAACTTTTTCACCCTCGATGATAACTTTAAGAATTTCACCACCTGAAGTTCTAATGCGAACAGCAGCATCAGTAAGACCAAGCCTATTCAAAGCGACCTGAACAGCGCTTACACCAGTTCCGCAAGCATAGGTTTCATCTTCTACTCCGCGCTCGTAAGTTCGAACAATAAGACTGTCATTGTCGTCTATCTGCACGAAATTAACATTACTGCCCGCAGGCGCAAAGTCACTATGAAACCTAAATGCGCTTCCCAGCTTCTTAATATCAACAGCTTCAACATCCGCGACCTGCACAACAACATGGGGAACCCCGGTGTTGGCAAAATGGTATTCATATGTTTCGTCATCAATTTCGAGCGACTGCTTAAGCTTCACGTCAACAGGATTAGTAAGCTGTACTTTGACTTCTTCCTGAAGGGGAAAAACCTGAACGTTGATAGGGCCAGCATCTGAACCGAATACGTGTTGTTCTCCGGCGATACCGAGAGCATGAGCAAGACGACCTACGCAACGGGAAGCATTGCCGCACATTTCAGCGCGCGACCCATCGGAATTATAAAACTGCCATATGTAATCTAAATCAGACCCTTCGGGTGCATTTTCAATAAAAAATAGTCCGTCAGCATAAACACCAAAAGCACGCTGACAAATCTTTTCTGCCCATTCAGGCATTTTCTCAACAGGCACACCAAGCTCGCGATTATCGATTACAACAAAATCATTACCGCAACCCTGCATTTTATAAAAAGGAACGCTTTTCCCAAGCATCTGACTCATATGGACTCCCCTGAATTATGTTTAATTTGAACCATCATTATTAAACGCATAACAAACTTCGTCAACCCTGCGAATGGCACGCCCTATTCAGGGCAGCGAATCTTACGAGCTAAGTACAAGAATGGAGTATCCATCACAGCAACAATTACTTTAAATAAATAGGTGGTGAAGAATATTTCGAGCCACACTTCGAAGGGAAATAGTCCCCATAAAGCAATCACACAGAAAACACCCGAATCAAGAAGCTGACTCACAAGCGTGCTGGCATTGTTTCTAAGCCATAAATGGCGATCTCCGAACTTCTCTTTAAGTTTATGAAAAACATATACATCATGAAGCTGAGAAACAAGATATGCGCACAAACTACCGAGGGCTATGCGTGGAAGAAATCCGAAAATTGCCTCAAGATGCGGCTGAGCAAAATCATCGGCAGCGGGTGTAAACATCAGAGCCAGTTGCATATAAACAACGGCCATCACGAGAATAAGAAATCCTAAATAAACTGCTTTTTTAGCCTCTTTCTTACCATGAAATTCACTCAGCATATCAGTTGAAAGAAACACACTGGCATATAGAATATTTCCAAGGGTAGTTGTCATCCCGAAAAGTTCGATAGTTTTCAAAACCTGAATATTACAGAGTATGAGGTTAAAAACTATCAAACCAAGCAATCCGGTTTTACCAAAAAATTTGTAAACGACCAAAACAAGACTTAAATCTAATAAAGCGAAGCCAATCCAAAGTAATTCATTCATCAGTTTGATTCTCCCTCAGCAGCGACATTGAAAACAGTCAAAGCGCTATCCGTTGAAATAATTAATGCATCATGCAGTACTGACACTGCAGATGCCTACATATAATATGTAACTCAAAAACCACTACCCTAAAAAACAATACGGGAATTGGTGGCTTTTGCACCATTCTGCCTTTAGGTCAAGCGGACACCAACTAGCAAATAGGCCGAATATATCAGCAACCAGAATAGAATCAGAATATTAAGTTATTAACATAAGACACTTACCAAGATTGAGCGCCTTGCAAAAAAGCATATCTACAGATCTAATTCCCTTTTTTACATTTGCGCCGCAAAAAACAAAAAAAAGGCGGTGCGACAATTCGCACCGCCCTAAGCAGAAAACCCAACAGCACCTATAGCATTCGGAAAACCTGAAAACTATACTATCCTTAGACGCGCTACAGGGGCGTTAACTTCAACCCTGTTACGTCCTAGCTCCTTAGCCTTATAAAGGGCCTCGTCAGCCTTGAGGACTAATTCAGAATCCTTTTCGAGACAGCCCGGACATACAGACGAAACTCCGATACTGGCAGTGACCTTAAAATCAACGGTCTGATATGTCATTGTGCAGGATTCTATCTTCGCTCTAATTCGCTCAGCAAGCATTTCGGCCTGTTCAGCATTGGTGTGTGGGAGCAGAATCACGAATTCTTCCCCACCATAACGAGCTATAAAATCGGTTGTTCTAAATGTTTCTTCAAACATTCTTGCAACAGTTTCAAGAACCATGTCGCCCGCCATATGCCCATAAGTATCATTAACATCCTTGAAAAGATCGAGGTCGATCATTAGTAGTGATAGGTCCATGCTGTGTCTCTGGTGCCGTCTAAGCTCTTCAGTCAGACGTTCATCGAAACTGCGGCGGTTGAAAACTCTGGTAAGTCCGTCACGATCAGCACGGGTCTTAATCTTTGTGAACATCAAAGCGTTATTAAGCGCTAGCGACAAATGATTCACCGCAGCATTGAGAGTGTTTACCTGATCCTTTGCAAGCCTTACAGACTTATCACAAAGCATGATCAGACAACCGAACTTCTCTCCACGTGAAATAAGCGGAAGTGCGAGAACTCTTCCGCCTGTAGGACCATAGCACATGGCTGCGTCCCCGGCCGGAATAGTTTCAGAAAGATTGTAACCGGCGACATCTGTGCCGCTCAGTTCCTTTACATTTTCAATCATAAAATCAGTCCATTCATTCTGAATTTCAGGAATGAGTCCCGGATTGAGAAAAATTTCAGCTTCAGCCTGCTTTTCTGTTGAGGCTACATCCCAGAAAACGCCCTGTACAGATAGAACCGGAAGAAGAAGCTTTAAATCTTCAGCCGCCTGTCCAAGAATATCGCCTACCTCCAAACGCTCAGTAGCATTAGAAAGCACAGTATTCAGGAACATCAACTGTTCAGTCTTACGTGAAAGAAGCTCACGTTCCATAATGATCTCTTCAGTCATCCTGTAAAGATCACCATAGAGACCAGCCACTTCCTTTGCTCTGAAAAGTGCATCTTGAACCTTGGAACTGGTAAGTGGAGCGCTGACAACAGCGAGAAATCCATCTTCAAGAACGGACTCGAGATCAACATTTTTCTCGTTTTCGTCCTGTATAAGGATACGCTGTGTAGATTCCTGCTTACGGTAGGTTGCGCGACGTGTTTCGGAAAGTTCATTCCAAACCCTGAGCGGAATCCATGTGGCGGAAGGCTTTTCAGGGTGACGAAGTTCCTTAGCACCGGGAAGTGATCTTTCCGAAAAATTTCTTAAGAAAAATCCGGGCCCCAGTGAATCCTCAATCTTATCGGCTTCTATAGTATTTAGACCGAACCCCCAAAGTAGCTCTGGTCTGTCTCCCCTATTCATATCAAATCTCCTTGTGCAATCAACGTACTGTTAAAAAAGGTTTTCTAACCCCATTGCTGCAAATTAAAGACCAAAGACTTTACACTCGGTAAAAAACAGTTCCTGAAATCCCATCGAACGCAGTACAAGCACTGAGACAGAAGAAACAAAACCTTATCTTTTAAGTCGCTTATAGACTCAGAAGAGCACAAAAGCGTTCGTGTTATAATCTTTATGCCAGATAAACAGGGGGGATTATGGGACACCTAAAACAGATCAAATATGGCAAAGAGTGCCGGGTTTCCGTCACAATACCAATTACGATGGCAATAAAATCCTTTGACAAAACAGGCCCAAATATGGCTTGAAATATGTATGAAAACTCAAAGAATATGGGGAACTTTGGACCCCTTTTATGAAACAGGGCCGATACTTGGAAGAAAAGTCGCAAACATTGGATTTTTAAACGGATTGCTGACCGAGGACCCTTTTGACGAATATCATTTCTTTCTCAGCGGCGGAAACAGCCGTGAGGAGTTATCTGGATTCATATCTAATAACTTTCTGAAATTATTAGAGAAGGACAAGGTCAAAATTTTGGATAGGCGGGATTTACCAGACTACATCAGTAAGCATGAATACTTTTGTTTTCACCAGTCCGATTGCATCGTCTACCCCCCTCATCTGGCACGTGTCAGAAATAAATTTGCGAAAAACATCTTTCCAATCACCGGCACCACCCATTCTTTGAGTTACAGCAACTACGGTTCCGCTTTCCTTAATCATATATGGAAGGGAACCACCGCCCGCGATTGCATTGTTGCAACTTCAACTCCCGGCACTCAGGTTGTAGAAAAATATTTTCAGCACCTGCGAGAAGGGTTTGAGCTGGATGAAGAAAAATTTCCTTCCCCGCAAATTAAAAAAATTCCTTTGGGGATAAATCCATTAGCACTTGTTCCGCCGACTCCACAGCAAAAGGCTGACGCACTAGATAATCTAGGCTTAAACACTCCTGAAAACCGTGTTAACATCTTAGTTTTCGGTCGAATTGCCCATTACTCTAAGATGGATATTTTGCCTCTACTACGTGCTATGCAGCGCGTATTCTCAGCTGGAATCGCCCGGGAAGATGTAAGAGTTATTCTTGCTGGATGGATGGATGATGGAGATGATTTTCCCAACACTTTGAAGGAGCTCAGCCGTAATATGGGTCTTGAATTATCCATTTTTGCGCGTCCGACTGATCATCAGAAAATTGACCTCTACCGAGGTTCAGATATTTTCGTCTCCATTTCAGACAATCCGCAGGAAACTTTCGGTCTCACCATACTTGAGGCCGGAGCAATGGGCTTGCCAATCGTAGCTTCTGATTACGACGGCTATAAAGATTTAGTAGTCCACAATGAAACAGGACTTTTAATCGAAACAATCGGTGCGGCGGAAACTCCTGTTGTAGACCTAATGGCGCCTCTATGCTTTGACAATCAATACCACCTGCTCCTTGCTCAGCAAACAGCAGTAAGCACACCGAAGCTGGCCAAGGGACTTGAAACGCTGATTAAGGATCGTGAGCGAAGAGAGTCTATGGGGAAATCAGGAGCGGAAAGAGTCCGCGATAAATTTACGTGGCAGGAAGTCATCCGTCAGCACATTGCGCTATGGGAAGAACTGAGCACCACCCCGGTAGAAACTGAAGGGCTTGCTGACATTCTCCACCCTGCACAGGTAAGATTCGGAGAATTGTTCTCTCATTATCCGACATCCGCAATCAGCGCGGATACAATGGTTGTGACAGGCTCTACAGGCCTTGCAATATATCATGAGAAAGAATTCCCTCTCATATATAAAGGAGTTGAAAGATCGCTTAAACAGGAAGTTGTTAGGAAAATGGCTTTTTTTGCCCGCAAACCTATTACAACTTCTGAGCTAATCGCCAAAATTCAGTCCATGGCTCAAGAGCTAACCAGCCGAGAAGCTGAATTTCATATTTTATGGGGTTTGAAACATGATATTCTAGAAAAGGCGTGCTAGATGCGAACAATCATCCACCACACCGCATTAAAAAAAAGCGGAGGAGCAACACGCGTCGCTCTAATCATATATGAAGGACTAAAAGAAGCTGGCTATAAAACGCAGCATTCATTCGAAGCGTCCGAAGAGCCGGGTGACCAGCTCATATCTCCTGCGCAAGCGGCAAAAAACATCCCACCTAATTCCATAGTTCACTTTCACTCCTCAGCCAATCCCACTGAATTTCTTGCTGCGCTTCCTGATCAGGTGAAAATTGTTATTACCATGCATGACTCGCAATTAATTACCGGAGGATGCACACACCCTCTTGATTGCACTCATTTTGAGAAAAAATGTAAATGCCCGTGCCCACGCGGGTTTGCTGACTCCGAAAACATTCGCCAAGAAAGCATAGATATTATCACAAAGCGGAAGGCCTTTTTAATATCTCCTTCCAAATGGCTTGCAAACCAGACCAAAATTGCCGAGCCAAAATTGTCTGTTAAAATTATACCTAATGGAATTCCCTGGCCTGAAAATATCGGAAACAAGAAGCAGAGCAGAGAAAAAATTGGACTGCACCCCACATCCAAAGTGGTCCTTTTTATTGCTCACGGGGGAGAAAGCGCAGCTTACAAATCTGGACCGGTTTGGAAAAAATATTGGGCAGGTATAAAAAAGAATGTTCCAGAGGCTATAGGATTTGCCATAGGGGGCGATAAGAATTTACGGGAGGGCGATTTTATCGCGATCCCATATGTAGACAGGGAAACGCTCAGCGAATTCATGACCGCGGCAGATGTGCTTGCATACCCAACCCTTGCAGATAACCATCCATTGGTAACTCTTGAAGCAATGTCTAAGGGACTTGCAGCAGTAAGCTTCGCTGTTGGAGGGGTTCCAGAGCAAATCACTGATGGTATAAATGGTCTTCTGGTTGCACCTTTTAATAAGAATAGTTTTATTGAAAAAACATCATCATTACTACTAAAACAGAGACTTGCACGGGAGCTTGGTGAAATCGCTTTCCAAACGGGGAAAAAGAAATTTAATTCATATATAATGTTAAAAAGCTATAAAAAAAGGTATCATCAACTAGACCTAATTTAGCCTATTATGTTATTATTTTGCTTAGAATTGCAATATGGAGCTTAATTGGGTTGACAATTCTACCATTTCAACTTGATTTAAGGGTCTATGTTTCATTATTTTATTTAAAAAGACCTTTCACAAACAAAGTTTTCGAGCTAATATTACACGGAATAAAACAAACCTGTTTATTTGCAAGCTGACTTCACATATTTTTCCGGGGAGGATTAAAAATGTCCCAAACGAATATTCTTCTTGAATCAGGCACTAATGAGCTTGAAATTGTTGAATTTTTCATTGATGAATCTGATAGTGTAAAGGGATCAACTACAAGACGTAATTACTACGGAATTAACGTAGCTAAAGTAGTTGAAATTATTAGACTGCCTGTACTTACAGATATGCCCGATGCTGCAAGTGATGCGGTCTTGGGAGCTTTTGATCTCAGATCTGAAATCATTCCTCTGATTGATCTTAGCAGCAGAGTTGGTAAAAACAGAGTTGAAGAAGAAGCCCCTAAAGTAATCGTCACGGAATTCAATAAAATTTCAACGGCATTTCTGGTTTCTGGCGTAACACGAATTCACCGCATCAGCTGGGAAGATGTAGAGGCTCCAAGCAGACAGGTTTCATCACTTACAGCCAATTCAATAACAGGAGTGGTTAAACTTGAAGGACGAATTGTTTTCTTGCTTGATCTGGAAAAAATAGTCGCAGACCTTAACCCTGGCATGGACCTTACAGATGCTCCTGATGCTACTTTAGTTGCTAAAATTGAAAAGCAGCAGCTTAAAGCCATCATTGCAGATGACTCTACCATGATTCGCCGCATGATCGGACAAATGCTCGAAGATGCAGGCTTCAAGGTAACAAGAGCCCACAATGGTAAATCTGCGTGGGATAAAATTACCGAAATGCGTAAGAAAGCAAAGGCAGAGGGAAAAACCATTGATGACTACCTCGATATTGTTGTTACAGATATCGAAATGCCTGTCATGGACGGTCACAACCTTACCAAAAGAATCAAAGGAGATCCTGAACTAAGACATCTTCCGGTTCTCCTCTGTTCTTCTATCATCACAGACACACTCTTCCATAAGGGAGTAACTGTAGGTGCTGACGACCAGATTTCAAAAGCAGAAATAAACCAGCTCGCAGAAAGGGTTTTCAAGCTGATTGAAAAAAAACACGCTGAGAACGCCTAAAAGCAATTGCTTTACATTCCAAAACATAAACCCCTTTGACGCATGCGCCAAAGGGGTTTTCTTTATGAGGAGAACAGTATGCCCTACGTTAACATTCGCATTACTAAAGACGGCGCTACCAAAGAACAAAAAGCTAAACTTATTAAAGGCGTCACAGACCTGCTAGTTGAGACTCTTGGTAAAAACCCAGCCACTACAGTAGTCACAATCGACGAAGTTGAAACTGAAAACTGGGGCATTGGCGGCGTTCCCGTTTCAGAGCTTCGCAAGCAAGCTAAAAAAAAGTAGATCAATTAAAAACAGATGGTTTAATCCAGACTACTTTATCCAGATTACGGAGACTTGTCGTCCAGATTTTTTCTTACGCCTGTATGAAAAGAATGTTTCATTCATACAATAAGTACACATGTCTATTCCAAAAATATTACGAGGCTTAAGCCCTGCTCCGGCTAGTTGATCATGAGTCAGCTTCCATAAATCTACTGTTTTTGTCTCGTCATCAAAATAGCTATCATGTCCCGGTTCAAAATCTGAGCTGAAATTTACAAATTCCGAAAGAGCCGGACTTAGGCTTGGCCCGCGCACTGCCAAAAGATCCTTTGGAGAACATCCGTAATGATCACAGATGCGCGCAACGCTTTTACCCGGATAGTTAATAGAATTCCCCCTCCAACCATTGTGCAAAGCTGCAATGAAATCCCCATTTTTATGAGCAATCAATATGGGCTGGCAGTCGGCAGTTTTTATAACCAGACCGTGTCCACGAAGCGCAGTAGTAAAACCGTCACCTTCCAGCTCAGCAACTTCTTCCGCAGATTGAGGCTTAGGCTCAAAGTGTAAAATATCGCCATGAACCTGCATACATTCATGCCAGTGACTCAGCCCTAGAGATGCGGCAAGAGCCGTTCTATTTGCACGGACAGCATACGGGTCATCACCTACGTCAAAAGAAATATTACCTTGATCAAAAGGAGGTTCGCATACCCCTCCCATTCTGGTTGTAAACGCACATGAAACATTCTCAATTCCCGGAAATACAAATGGAATATACTCTATTTTGGACATATAATTTCCTTGTCAGTACAGATAGAATGCACTGGTTTATCCCAGTCTTCCGCTACAATTTCATCAACAATTTGAAATGAATAACAAACTCCAACGGACAAGAACCCATCCTTTTGGGGCCGAGCAAGAAAGCGGTCATAATACCCCCCCCCAAACCCAATTCGATACCCTTTATGATCAAAGCCGACGCCCGGGATTATCATAATATCAGGAGATACAGCGTCTGGAAATTCACAGCGGGATCGACAAGGTTCCTTTATTCCGAATGATCCGTGCAAAAGATCCTCTTCCGCCCGCACGACTCCGAAATCCATAATACCGGGCTCTTCCCGTCTGCAACAAGGCATAAAGACTTTCTTCCCCATGTCCCAAGCATCGCGAAGAAGTGGCCTGACATCCACTTCATTTTTAATGGGCCAATAAAGCAGAACCTCCTGCGCATCCCGCCACTTTGCAAGAGACTGCACATGAGAGACAATAGAGCTACTCATACCCCCAACATCATCTGCTGAAAGCTCCCCCCTACGCTTAAGCAATCCTTGTCTAATTTCGCTCTTATCCAAATCTATCACCCTTATTTATCGCAATTAACTGCATCGTATCTATTTAGAAATCGTTAATCCTGTACTCTACTAAAATCCCATGCTGTAAGCTTTGCCACTCTGCAAAGAACTTATCATCCCTTATGCGAACGCATCAAGCGGATATCCGAGCACTAGCAGGATTGGTTTTTGAACTCTTTAATGCTATTAAATCTGTCCTTGAAGCGACTATTTCAAATGAAAATACATTTAACTGTTTTTTCAGCTGTGACCATATCTCAAAACAGCGGGAGACGATATGCCTGATAACAATATGCACTGGATAGCTTTCGGTGACATTCACCAAAGCCTAAACTTTGTTTCATTGATTCCTGAGTTATCCGAAGCAGATGGCGTCATAATTACCGGAGATTTAACGAACCACTCTCCACAAGGCGCTATAGAGAAAGTTTGGAATTCTATTTACGACAAAAATACAAATATCCTTGCTCAGGCAGGGAATATGGATCGCAACAACGTCACAGCTTTTCTCGCTGACAAAAAAGCGAACCTTCATCTTGAAGCTAGAGAACTTGCTGACGGAATCAAAATTATGGGAGTCGGATTTTCCATCCCTACGCCTTTTGGAACTCCCGGCGAAGTAAGCGAAGAGCAGCTTGCAAAATGGCTGGACGAGACTTTTGAAAAGGTTGGAGATTATGATCAGCTGATCCTTGCAGTGCATGATTCACCATACGACACAAAACTGGACATGATTTCAAACGGAATGCATGTTGGCAGCCGTGCTATTCGCGCATTCATTGAGAAGGTACAGCCGGATCTGGTTTTGAGCGGACATATTCATGAGTCGCGCGGTGAAGATATGATCGGGAAATCACGAATTTTTAATCCGGGCATGGCCTCAGGCGGCGGATATGTATCCATCACATTAAAAGATGGCAAGCTCGACGCAACCCTAAAAGGTAGTTAGCTTTTATGAGTAAGTTAAGATTTATATGGGTGGGCAAATTAAAGGAACCTTTCTTTAGAGATGCGGCCGCTCACTACTCAAAAAAACTTGGCAGATTTCACAAACTTGATGAAACAATTTTAAAAGATGCCCCCGGAAAACTTCCGCCCGAAGACAAAGTTTTGCGTGAAGGAAAATCCATCATTACCAAAATACGCCCTTCAGATATGGTCATATGCCTTGACGAAACTGGCATAGAACTTACTTCAGTCCAGCTATCTAAAAAGCTGCAAATTTGGACAGAAGATCCGAACCTGACCCCATGTTTCATAATAGGCGGTCCTTTCGGGCTTTCCGATGAAGTGAAAAATGTGGCACGCGTCAAACTTTCGCTCAGTAAAATGACTTTGCCACACGAGTTGGCGCGCACAATGCTGCTTGAGCAATTATACCGAGCTGCATCTATTTTACGGGGTTCTCCTTATCACCATGTTTAGTATTTTTATATAAATAGTGCCCAGTTAGGCCTCCGGTGGCTAAAGGGCTATGCCCTTTAGCCACCCTATTTGTTAGAGGGGAAGGGAGCTATTTGAATATTTGGCGTGAGTTATCGTAGCTTAGACAAATCTAAGTGCAGATTAAGTATTGATTTAGCGCAAATGAGGCGTAAATTAAGCGCTACTTTAAGCGTGAACTAAAAAGGATACGTTATGATCAAACCAGAATATCTTGAAAAACTCGAAAACTACATGACTTCCGGTGACATGCAGTTTGAATTTGATAATGGAACAGAAGAGAAACGCTTTGAAATTTTAGACTTCCTTGAAAAACTTATGGATGTCGCCGAGATAGCTGACGAACATGCCACAAAGCTTATATTCAAGGGCGGTATGATGGGTCAGGTTGCGGAAGATAATGACCAGAGATAGTGCATTCTCTTTCCAGCCTTATATTCCATTGAAGATTCTAAATTGAAGCCAAGAGATTTTATTTTTCCCTCTTTCGGAGCGCAATTATTTGATAAAATTATCACGCGGCCATTTTCTACAAGCATTGGCTTCACGAATGGCAGAAGTTCTTTCCAAGGCATAAAAGCTTTGCTTAAAATAATATCTGCGGGAAAAGATTCACTTGGTAAAGCTTCTGCTCTGCCATGAAAAACTTCGGTTCTTGGCAACTTCATCACCTGAAGTGCTGTGCGCATGAATATTGTGCGTTTTTGACGCGACTCCACGAGGTTATAATTTCCGCTCTGCCATAAAGTTCTTAGCGGTATACCCGGAAGTCCAGCTCCCGCACCAAGGTCAAGCGTGTTCGGATTGTCAGGTAGATCCAGCGAATTTAGGAAGTCGGCCAGATACAAGCTATCAATTATTAGTGAATGAAATATTTCCTCCCAACCCTTGGGACCTACCAGATTCATAGCCTTATTCCACTTCACAAGAAGAGTCAGGTAATACGCAAGTACTCGAGCCTGATCAGATGCGGCCTTAAACCCATCTTCAAGACTTGTGTTATCTTCAAGCCTTCTCTTGGCTTTAATTGAAGCCCCTAAAATTTCAGAGCCGCTAACATTATGTGATACCATTTAATTCTCCTTTTTGATGTCCGCAGACTGCACATAATATTCTCACTTGGCAACCTCTGTTTTTCCATAAAAACGTCTGTAAACTTGACGCATTGAAATTACTACGCCTATCACGCACAGTCCTGAAAGAGTCATCAAAGAGTAATGCATCACTTTCATATATTGAACCGCAGACCCTGGCGAAACAATCACATCTCCCATGAATACGGAAAGGAAAATAGCAATAATTACCATACTAGCGACCATTCCGATTGTCCTCAAAGCGCCGGTAATTGCCGAAGCAAATCCGAACCGCGAAGGCGGCACACTGCCCATCAGAATAATCATATTAGGTGCAGAAAATAGTGCAAAACCAACTCCTAGCACTACAAACATCGTATATAAATACGTCAGTGATGTTTCAGACCCAACACAGGCTCCCATTATCGATCCGGCGGTACAAACAATCATACCCGACATGGCAATAATGCGCGGATAAAAGCGATCGGCAAGCCGGCCACAAAGGGGGGATAACACGGCCTGAACGATAGGTTGGGCAACAAGTACAACGCCCGCTTCGTGTGGTGTCATTGCCTTCACACTCTGCAAGTATAGACTAAACAAAAAAACAATTCCAAACGTACCTGCATAGCTGATGAACTGTACAAAAGCAGCATCCGAGAAATCTTTTCTTTCTTTAAAAAGAGACAACTCTACGAGCGGGAATTTTGCTTTTCCCTGCATAAATATGAATATGGCAAAACCCACAAGACCAGATAGAAGCAGCGCCACTCCGGGCCAGCCAGCGCTAAGGTTCGTTCCACCAAAGACCAGTGCGGCTACCGAGAAAATAACCATAATACTACCGGAATAATCAAACTTCTCATCCGAAGAGCAGAATTTTTCCTTCAAATTTCGGTAAGCAACAATATAACTTATTCCAAGGGGGATCGTCCCAAGGAAGAAAAGCCAGCGCCATCCCATATGAGTTGTCACCAAACCACCCAAATAAGGGCCGACGGACAAGCCGATATATACAGCGGCTACAGCAAGCCCCATAGCTCTTCCTCTTTCCTTTGGGGGAACAGAGTCTGTAAGTAGCGCCATGTTAGTTGCGATTGCGAGTGCGCCTGAAATCCCCTGCCCTAAGCGCAAGAAAATAACAGTATTAATATCCTGTGAGAAACCGAGCAGAAGCGTAAATATAGCGTATAAAAGTACACCGAGCCTGAACACAGGCTGCCTGCCGTGCATGTCAGAGTATCGCCCGAATGGAAGAAGAAGCGCTGCAACTCCGCCAATATATATTGATTCAACAAGGCTTAAATCAATGCCCGTCGCACCAAATTCTCGACCTATTGCAGGTAGAGCAACACCTACAGCCGAAAACATAAACGGCATTGTAAACTGAGTCACAGATACAGCCAGAATTACAGCTCTTTTTTTAGTATCATCTATCATAATACACCTTTCTTTCGTCATATATCCACATTCAATAATATCAAATTAACCCTTAACTGCTAGAGAATATCCCATACAGATGGAAGGCCTAACGTACCGCGCCCGGTATCAATCATTCTTCGCAAGAAGCTCATTAATAGAACCTTTTCATCTTCACTCAACTCGGACATCATTAACTGATTTGCCGCCTGTAATGCTTGATGAAGATCTTCTTCTATCTCTTGCGCTTTTTCTGTTGGGTAAACTAATTTTTCGCGCCTGTTTTCAGGATTTTCTTCTCTATATAAAAAATTGTTTTTGACTAGTTTTGCTATGGCCCTAGCAGTTGCGGCTTTATCCACACTCACAACTTGTGAAATCTGATCCTGATTGCGTCCGGGATGCCTAAGTGCCTGCATTATGAACCCTATCTGGCCGTAGGTAATACCTATTTCATTCAGCTTATCTGCTAAAATAGCTTTATGCAGACGGACCATTTGTGCATTCATAAACCCAAAAGATGCATGTTTACTCATATTCTCCCCATTTAATCACATAGAATTAGCCACAAACAACCATTGACTAGTCAACTGTTGACATAACAACTATCATTAGAATAGGACCAACGTCAACAACGCTTACCAACTTATTTGGGCTTTTTGTTGCTTATGGAGTTTAAAATTTGTAAGAAGTTCTCAACAGAATTGAATAATCTTACCATATAAAATTTAGAGCAATATAATTGAATTATCCTGATCCTAAGACATCCCGCGCTAAGGCGGTGCTCTCAACCGCTGGTAAATCCATTCTTGCCATCGGCCTGATTGTTTGGCTTATTAAATCGGGCAGCATTCGCTTTGAATACCTATATGTACCCTTTAGCAAAGTGCCTGCCCTGCTTGCGGGAAGCATGATAACTCTCATAGCTATGTCGCTGGGAGCAGTGCGTTACAAAGAGTTATTACGAGGAGTGGGCTCACCGCTCGGCTTATTTAAATCCATCAAAATCACCTCAATTATGTATTTCTTTTCACAGTGCGTGCTTGGCCCTGCAAGTGGAGATTTTGCGCGGTATTTCTATACAGTTAAAGAAACCAAAAAAGGAGCGCATGCCGGAGCTGCCATTTTAGCTGATCGCATTATCGGAACCATGGGGTTAATTGGTTTATGTGGGCTTGGGATGATTTTAAACTTGTCTCTGGTTGAATCTTCGTCGGACCTTCGTACCATAGCGGTTCCAATGCTTGGGTTTCTCTGCGGCCTATGGCTGTCACTTTTCATGGGAGGTGTTTCGCTAATAAAAGGAAGAACCGCCGCTCTTTTGATCGGTATGCCCATTTATATATACAGTTTTTATCTCTGCATCGGTGCACAGACCTCCTTTTTAGCGGAACAAATCGGACCAGTTATTTTTGCAGCGTCCACATGCTCGATTCTTTCAGCTTTAATTGCACCGGAATTTTTGGAAAATGGGATTATTTTTAAAAAGCTATTTAGCAATACAAAGATAGGATCGCGCATAGGTGAGCTTGTGTCTGCACTACTCGTTTTCAGAAACTGCCCACTACTTTTATTAAAAATCATTCTCATAACAGCAGTTCAGCACATGCTATACGTCTTATCATTATTCATTTTTTCTCAAACTCAAAACCTTCCTGCAATACCAGATTTCAGTGAAGTCTTTTTTGCCGCACCATTTTCATTTCTTGCAGGAATAATCCCTTCTCCTGCAGCCGGACTCGGTATAAACGAAGCGGCCTTTGAAACACTACTAGCCCTCGTATCAAACGGGATTATTACAGCCGGCGCGTCCATCTACCTGATGATGCGACTATGGATGACTCTTTTCAGCTTATTGGGATTACCCTTCATACTTCGTAACAAAGGGAAAAAGGTTGCAAGCTAATGACTCATATGCTCAGGTACTACAATGTATCTAGTATAGCTCCAGACTTTTTTATACAATTCTCGAACCAGCACAAAGAAATAATATGGCTAACGTATTAATAATTGATGACGATCCACATATTAGTGATTTACTTTGCGTACTTGCCGACCATCTAGGGCATAACGGTGAATATGCCCTAACACTTAAAGAAGGTCTATCGCTAGCAAGAGAAGAACGCTTTGATGTGGTTTTTCTAGATGTGGTCCTTCCTGATGGGAATGGTCTTGATGCCCTGCCGGAACTTCAGCAACTGGCGAATACTCCTGAGGTGGTTATTATTACCGGTAAAGGAAACACAATAGGAGCTGAGCTAGCCATTAATTCCGGAGCATGGGATTATATAAGTAAACCGGCTTCAACCGAGCAATATTTGCTACACATGCAAAGAGTGCTACAGTATAGATCGGAAAAGCAGGCTTCACACCCTAAGCTTGGACATCACAATATCGTTGGACGTTCAAAATCCATTACCAGGTGCTTAAATCAGGCAGCAAAAGTTGCAGAAAAGCACATCAGTGTTTCACTATTTGGTGAGACCGGAACAGGAAAAGAGCTTTTTGCTAAGGCCGTTCACGACAACAGCCTCAGACGCAAAGGCCCTTTCATCGCTGTCGACTGCGCTACAATTCCTGAGAAGCTAGTTGAAAGCACCCTTTTTGGCACTAAAATCCATGATCTCACAGGTGGAAGCACTACATCTGAAGGCCTTATTGCCAAGGCTGATGGTGGAACACTCTTTTTAGATGAAGTTGGCGAGTTATCTTTAGCTCTTCAAAAAACTCTCCTTAGAGTACTGCAAGAGCACACATTCCGCCCGGTAGGATCTCATAACGAAGTCAAGAGTGATTTCAGGCTTGTTACTTCTACAAACCTTGATCTGGATGCATTAGTTCAGACGGGAAGATTCAGACAGGACCTCCTATACCGCTTGCAGGCCTACACAATAGAACTGCCTTCACTTAGGCAGCGTAAAGAAGATATACCTGAGCTCACAAGATATTTTTTCAACAAACTCAGTATTGATTCTGATGCACCGCCGATTTCAATCTCTGAAGATTTTATGATATCTCTTGCAGCTCACTCATGGCCAGGAAATATTCGGGAACTTTTTAATGTTCTCGAGCAAATATTTACGACGCACTCTGAGTCCAGCGAATTCATCCCTATTCACCTTCCAGTGAGGATTCGCGTTGCAGCAGCACAGCATTCTATGCTCCCTGAAACACAAAACAAAACGGTTTTAACAATCATTCAGGGTAATAAATCTGACGTTAAAAAAAACTCAACTAAAACGGTTGATTTGCCCCGATCAGAGTTGCTCGATACCAATGAATTTCCAGAGCTTAAAACCTACAGAGAACAAGCGCTTGAGCAGGCCGAAAAGCTATATCTGGAAAGTCTTTTTTTACATTGCAAAGGCAACATTAACCAAGCGGCCAAGATCTCTGGTCTTTCAAATTCTCGCATTTACGCTTTGCTAAAAAAATACGAAATCAAGAAGACTTATTTCAGTACTTAGACCGATTTTATTTCACGAAAAAAAGATCCTTCAGAGCAAATGCTTTGAAGGATCTTTTTTTTCGTGAAATTAGTAATTGTTGAACGAAGTAGTTAAGTTGCTGAACTGATATTAAATGCTACAGAATAAAAATGATGTGTAAAGTCGACATATTCAACAGTTATGTCTTTAGGCACCTGAATACGCGCTTGCGCAAAATTTACGATTCCCTTTATCCCGCCTTCGACGAGATAATTAGCCGCTCTCTGGGCTCTTTCAGGTGGAGTGGTGATAATTCCTACCTCTAGACCGAACTCATCTACCCGAGTCTTTAACTGACGGGTACAAACAACTTCTAGACCAGAAACAATTTCACCTATTTTATATGGATCGCAATCAAATGCAGCTCTAATGGAAAATCCGCGTAATGCGAACTCCTTGTGCCTGAGTAAAGCCCGTCCAAGGTTGCCAACTCCTACCAGAGCGCATCCCCAAACCCGGTCGACACCAAGTGAGTGTTTAATAGAAGAGATCAGCTCATGCACATAATAACCAACACCGCGCACGCCGAACTCACCGAAATATGCTAAATCTTTGCGAATTTGAGAAGGATTAACAGAGCATGCACGAGCAAGCTTTTCAGATGAAATAACTTCAACGCCATCTCTCTTGAGACCAGTAAGAACTTGGATGTATACAGCTAAACGCTTAATGGTCGCTTTAGGGATATTCTGGGTTTTCACGATAGGTACCTGTTTTTCCATGTCCTGCCTTAGCCATGAAAAATAAAAGATTGGAAATAACAGGCCGTTAATAACGACCCTTTAGCAGTAAATTTTCGCAAGACTGCCTTCTAACTAGCCATTAGTTAAACACTACGACAATCACAACCAGTCATCAGAAAAAGCTATAACTATGTAAACAAGCCCACTTACACCCCAAAACCTTGTTTACTATTAATCACTGAGATACCGCACCTTATAAGCTGTAATCTAGCTAGATACCTGAAAACTATGTGAAAAAATTAACATATAAAAACCGAAAAAAAGGAGACCCGAAGGCCTCCTTTAAATATTTCCAAATCCTAAAAACTAGCCTACGAGTGGGTTAGCGAAAAGAAGGATGAGGTTAACAACGAGAGCGTAAATAGCGAGTGATTCGATGAATGCAAGACCAAGAATCAAAGTAACTGTGATTTTACCACCAGCTTCTGGGTTACGTGCAGTTCCTTCACAAGCAGCTTTAAGACCAAGACCCTGACCGATACCACAACCAGCAGCAGCGATTGCCATACCGATAGCAGTAGCAGTAGCAGTTGCAGCAGCAACTTCAGGAGCAACGCCAGAAGCGAATGCTGCACTTGCAGCGAGAACGAGAGCCATTGTGTTTACAACAACGAGTAGTGCTTTACGCATAATAAGAAACCTCCAAAAAAGTACGTTTATTTAAGTAGTCGTTAGACCATTTCCCCAATATAAGTGCTCACTAATTCTAATGAGCGTGTTCCAGAGAGCCCTTCAAGTAAATCATGGTAAGCATGAAGAAGATGAATGCCTGGATTACCTTAGCGAGCATGAACAAGAAGTACATGGGCAAGGTAGAGAAGACAGGAGCAAGCATGAACAAGAGTACGAGAACAATTTCTTCACCGCGGATATTACCGAACAAACGTAAGGTAAGTGAAAGCGGGCGAGAAATGTGCGAAACTACTTCGATGATAAACATCAGAGGAGCAAGCGCTGGAACCGGCCCAAAGAAATGCTTGATGTATCCAGCACCGTGCTGCTTGATACCAATGTAATTGTAGTAAAGGAAAGTACAAACAGCCATTGCCGCATTGGTGTTGATGTTCGCTGTAGGAGCATCACAACCGGGAACAAGGCCTAAAAGGTTCATAACAAGAATGTATACAAACAAAGTACACATGAAAGGAAATACTGTGCGTCCACCCTCACCGATGTTCGCAACAACAAAGTCTTCAAGTCCGCCGACAATTATCTCGACTAGATTTTGAAGCCCCCCCGGAACCAGACTAAGTTTTCTGGAAACGAGAAATCCGATAGTAAACAGAATAAGCATTGCTACCCATGTATACCATACATGAATGGGAATGTGAGTCCCCAAAGCATTGTTCAACTCTGTCATAAAAATTAATGGATGTGGTAATCCTGCAGCCATGATCCTTATGCCTCCTTCGCTTTTTGCCGAAATCCGGCAACGCCCCAAAATATTGCATTCACCACTACGGTACTAAGCCCGGCCAAAAGTGCAGTAATTGAACACTGCCCCCAAACAATAAGTCCGTATATGACCAGACCGGATAAGATCATCCGACCGTAGAAACGAATCAGCAAGGAAACAACAGCTCCCTTGCGCATATACGCCAGATGCTGACCAAATTTAGCCAGCGACCAGAAATTGAACGTAGTCAGAACCGCTCCAGCTGCCAAAGCCAGTGCCCATGGGGCAAACCCGAAGGCTATAGCAGCAAAAAAACATGTTCCAGCAGCAAGATACACTTGATTGCGTACCAGACTACGTACGTCCGGATGAGTAAAGCCTCGCCTGTGGAGGAATGATTCAACCTTCTTATTTATCTTCATTGTTAACTCCAGGACCTTTCCGCTGGTCCTTTCGCTGGATTTTTTGCACTTCGTCAAACACGTTCTTGAACCCTGCGCCAATCCCAACTAACAAAAAAATAAGAAGAAACCAAGGCTTCGTTCCCAACCATTTATCGAGATACCACCCGATAGCCATCCCAACGAAAGTAGAACAAACAAGATGAGTTCCGATTGTCGCGGCATTGCCGAGAAGATCAATAGCCTCTTTGTTTCCTTTAAAAAACACTTATGCCTACTTTTTTCCGAAACTTGAGATGTACTTATGACCGCAAACAAACATTGCGCAAACCTTCACAAGTGAGATTCGTCTAGCACAATCATTTGACGGGAGTCAACGAATTCTTTGTTAGAACTGATGTTTTTTAAAATAAATTTTATCAGTATTTTTAAATTTTTTGTACACCAAAACACCTACTTAAACATCTAATTATCCCAAAAACTCACATTATTATGTTCACTTCTATAACATTTTTTATAAAACCAGCCATTACACCTTGTCTAAAATTTCACATATCAACCGATTAAGCCAAGTGACAATTCTCCCGTAACCAAGTAAACATACTTATATGAGCTCTTGCTCAAGATATGAATATAAAGGAAAAATATAAATATGACTGCAAAACAACTATCCCCTTCCAAGCTTAGATCAAAACTTGATCCAGCAAAAATTCAATTTGAAGATAGCTCTGCTATATCTACAAGTACTGGGGCATATGACCCCTTTCAGCCCAGAGCCCTTCAAGCTTTCCGTATGGCGCTTGCCATATCAGGAAGCTGTCACAACGTGTATCTTTCTGGAGAATCAAATCTGGGACGTAGCTATTTCGCACGTGAATATTTTGAACTGAGAGCAGCAAACCAGCCTGTCCCACCGGATCAGCTTTATCTGCATAATTTTTCCGATCAGGAAAAACCTCTCGCGATGTCCCTGCCGACAGGCAAAGGAAAGGATTTTAAAACAGCGCTATCTGATGCTGTTTCGCATATTAAAGAGAAACTTCCTTCGTGGTTTGAGCGCGAGCCGCACCTAAAAGCCCACGAACGCATATCCCGCACCTTTCAGGATGAACGCGATGATTTGTTTTCAGACATGGAAGAACTGGCGAAAGACAACGGTTTCAGCCTTGAAGTGGATGATCACGAGGGGCTCACCTTAATCCCGCTCATCGAAGGTAGAATCCTCAGTGATGAAGAATTCGAGCGTCTCGACCCTGATCTGCGCAAAACTCTACGTAATTCAGCGGATGATCTACTTGCTGAAGTTACTACAATCCTGCGCCAAATAAGCAAAAGTGAAGAAGGATTCCGTAAAGATGAGCGTAAACTTCATCAAGAATCCGCTAAAGAACTTCTGGCTGACTTGCTTGCCGACCTTCATAAAGATTTTGACCAGTTCGAAAAAGTGAAAGATTACCTGAAAGCAGTTGAAGAAGAATTACTCGACAATATTGACCTTTTCATGGCCAAAGAAGCCGCCCCTATAGCCTTGCCAGCGGGACTTCACATCCCTGAGTCGTCTCCTACTGATGAGCTGTTTGCTCGTTTTGAAGTAAACCTGTTGGTCGACAATAGTGAAACTAAAGGTGCGCCTGTAGTCATTGCAGATCACCCCACAGCGTTTAATCTACTTGGTAGCATCGACCGCGAATCAGAAATGGGTGCTTTGTACACCGATTTCACATTAATCCGCGCAGGAGCCATTCATAAGGCCAACCACGGCTATCTTATCATGTATGCCGAAGACATTCTTACTACTCCTTCATCATGGGAAGGACTGCTCAGAGCATTGCGAACAGGTCAGGCTAAGATTGAAGATCCGGGCGATGGCGAACAGATCAGAACTAAAACACTCGAACCGGAACCGATCCCGCTAGAGCTTACCGTTATTCTGATCGGTTCTGAAGAAACATACGAACTTTTGCTCTATAATGACGAAAGATTCGGTAAATATTTCAAACTAAAAGCTCATATGCAAATGACTGCAGAGAGAAACGCTGCGAATATTCGCCGTTTTGTAGAAGTCCTCGGTAAAGTTATTCAGGATACTGAGCTTCTTCCCTTCGGCAGAGAGTCTCTTGCTGGAATTGTGGATTTCTCCAGTAGACTCGCGGAAGATCAAAAACGACTTTCGCTGAGAATTCCGTTCATGAAAGAGATGATGGTAGAAGCTTCTGCCCTTGCTCGTCTCGACGGCAAAAAATCAGTTGACCTTGCTTCTTTAGATGAAGCTATTGCCATGCGCGATTACCGATCCAATCTTTACGAAGATGAATTCATGACCGAATACGACCGTGAAGTTATCAAGGTTGCGACATCAGGTGAGGCTGTTGGTAGAGCCAACGGATTATCTGTTACTATGTTCGGAGATTATGAATTCGGCCTGCCGCACCAGATTGCATGTACTGTCGGGGTTGGACACGGTGGAATTCTTGACCTTGAGCGTGAAGCCCGCATGGGTGGCCCTATTCACACGAAAGGTATGATGATCATCAAAAGCTACCTTGTCGGTCTTTTTGCTCAGAATAAACCAATTGTTATGACTGGTAGTCTCTGTTTCGAGCAAAGCTATGCAGGCATTGAGGGCGATTCCGCTTCAGGAGCCGAGCTGGCAACACTGCTTTCCGCTCTTTCCGGAGTTCCAATCCAATTTAAATATGCCTTCACCGGAGCAGTCAGCCAATCAGGATCAATCATGGCTGTTGGCGGTGTTAACCGTAAAATTGAAGGTTTTTATGAAGTATGTCGCCGTAGAGGTTTAAACGGTGAGCAAGGTGTGCTAATTCCTGCTGATAATGTTGTGAACCTCATGCTCAGACATGAAGTGGTTGAAGCTGTTGAGCAGGGCAAATTCCACATTTACCCAATCAAGACCATCGAAGAAGCGCTTTCAATTCTGACGGGCGTAAAAATCGGCAAAATAAATGGAAGCAGAAAGTTCCCATTGGGATCGCTCTACCGTAAAGCCGATGACAGACTCGCCGAGCTGGCTGAAATTGCCCGCGTGTCTGAATGTATTAAGATATAAATATTTAACAGAATAGGAACACGCTATGTCCAACTCATGGATACAGGCGAAAATGCCGGAATTTATCCGCGACACATTCAGAGATTTCTGCCTTGCCGGAAGCGCCCTTGAAGAGCAGTTCGAAACTTTCGACAGGGAACGCAGCGTCAGCTTTGAAATGTTGAATGATCTGATAGGAACAGCCATGAACAAAGGGCTGCTCTGGAGGCTCAAGGATACAGCTCACCTTCTTTTCAGAAACACGACGGATGACCCGTTATCCGGAAGATTTCTTGATTGGGGGCTGGGATATATATTTCATGAAGCATATAAGCTTAGAGAAGACGCATACCAGAACTTAAACTACGCCCCGCTGTTCTCGAACCTGCGGGGTAAAGATATAGCTCTGCCCGAGTCTTCAATAGGACAGGACTTTGTTCAGGTTGTAGAACAAACTGAAGAAAGTATGGAGCGCGAAATAAGCCGAATCAGGTTTATTATGTCCAGATGCAGAAAACTTTTACCTTTATTTTTAAAAGATCATAAAGAAAACACTCTGCTAGGTCGTCTTATTTACTCGCAAAATCATCTTATCCGTGAAGTTTTCCGTGATGAATACGACTTTTTAATTGACACAATCTACGCGGAAGAACCTGAAATGCTTTATGTTTTTGCATCCATGAGCCTTAGAAATGGTGGATGGATGGCAAATGCTATCGAAGCAACTAATCAAGCATACAAAATGAACCCTAAAAATCCTAGGGTGTTGCAAGAAAAAGAAATAGTTGATAACTGGTCAAAAAGAGTTAAAGTATAACTTATTGAATTCAATTGGGTACCCCATTCAAATTTCTTTTACTGTAGAGGAGGCCTCTAAATGAAAAAACTTATTTTGCTTGCGGTTGTCATCAGCCTCATGTCCGCATTTGGTTGTGCGAAGAAAACTGCACCTCAAGAAGAAGTTGTAGTTGTTGAAGAGACTGAAGTTGTTGTTATCGAGGACGTAGTTGTTCCTCCGACACCAATGGAAATTTACGAAAACGAGTACAGAACTCTTCCTACTTCTCACGTTGTAGCTAAGGGCGAATGTCTCTGGTGGATTGCTGAATACCAGCAGATTTACAATGATCCGTTCATGTGGCCTCTTATTTATAAGGCAAACAGAGAGCAGATCAAAAACCCTGACCTGATTTACGCAGGACAGAGTCTTGATGTTCCTCGCGTAGGATACAGCCTTGATGAAGTTAAAGAAGCACGTAAAGAAGCTGGCTCATCATGGAAGGATCTCGATCCTCAGCAGAATGCTGTTGTTCCCGGCGAAATGAAAGCAGCTCTCGGCTACTTGTAGAAATACTTAGCCCTTACACTGCCTTTTAAAACCCGATTTCTGTTTTACGGAAATCGGGTTTCTTCGTTTCCAACATATTAAATCGAATAAGCTTGAACCCCATCACTAAAATAAGCTACATTAAAGTATATAATTAAACAGAGGCGCCTTTCAGGTTTGCCCAACTTCTTTATCCATGTCTGGCAGGATAATGATGAACTTTATTGCATGGCTTAAAACTGGGTTCGGAAAACTCGTGCTTGCCACAGCAGGCTTGCTCCTGCTCAGCACGTTTGGATTTTACTGGCTTGAGCTAAATGAAGGCTCGAACGGTGGAATTTCCAATGCTTTCTGGTGGTCCATAGTTACTCTCACAACCGTAGGCTACGGAGACCTTGTTCCCGCAACTGTTCCCGGCAGAATTCTTGGTGCTTTAGTTATGATATCCGGCATTGGCCTTGTCACATCGCTAACTGGTAACATGGCTTCCATGCTGGTTGAGCAGAAAGCTAAAAAACGCAAGGGGCTTTTAACAGTGAAAATCAGCGATCATGTCATAATACTGGGCTGGAATGACTACGCTTACGGGCTGGTTGAATCATTATTAAAACAAACTTTGATAAAAACATTTAACCTCGTAATCGTTTGTGAAGTAACCGAGCAGCAACGCGATGAGATCGCCTTCAAACTGGAACTTGGCGATAAGCTGCATTTCGTTCACGGCTCCATCTGCAAGGCCAGCGTCATAGCAAGGGCCAACCCGGAATTTGCGAAAACAGTTTATGTTCTTTGTCAGGACAATCTCGAAAGCAAAGAAGCTGACCAACAAGCGATATACGCCGTTCTTGCTTTGCGAACCATGTCACCAAAAGTTCCCATTTATGCAGAAATTGCCAAATACGAAAATAAAGAACATCTGCGCAGAGCAGGCGCAAATGAAATACTTGTACGTGGAGAAATCTCAGCTCGTATGATGGGGATGATGGGAATTAATCCATCAATACTATCTTTCTTCCGCAATCTCCTCGGAATCGGAAATACAGGAAGACTTACCTTCAAGCCTTGCTCGGCGGAAGATAAGCTCAAGAATTGGGGAGAATTATGCTTGAAAACCAGACAATCAGAAGGAACGCTTCCCGTAGCCGCATGCAAGTTAGGTAAAAACATATCTTTACAGGACGTTATGGATGAAAGCTCCGCACTAGATCAATTCATAATGGAGCTTTTCGAAAATTCCGGACATCCAACAGCACTGGGTTTGCAAGGCCCTGAAGTTAAAATGAATCCACCAGATAGCGAACCTATGGCGCAATATGATGCTCTTTTGATCATCAGCGCGGAAGGAGAAGCTGACCATGACTGACACCTGGAAATCCATACCGATGTTTGACGGCCTAAATAGCGAAGAGCTGTCTCATGTCCGCGATATCTTTACAAAAGTTGCGGTCAGGGCAGGCACGCACATTATTTCAGAAGGAGAAGAAGGGGATGAAATGTTCATCCTTATTGATGGCAAGGTTAAAATTTCGAAAGCGATGCTCATTAAGGGAATGAGTCTCCCTTTATCCGAAGTAAAAAATCCGCGCAAAGTTCTTGCAAATTTGGATGACACGACCTTTCCAGTTTTCGGAGAAATTGCACTCATTGATAATGATCAAAGGTCCGCAACTGTCACAGTCGTCGAAGACTCAGACTTTCTGATTACAAACAGAGATAAATTTTTTGACCTAATTCAAAAACACCCCGTAACAGGCAATAAGCTCCTTCTGAAAATCGGAAAGCGTTTATCTGCAACGGTAAGAAGAAACAATGGAGAACTGGTCAAACTAACCACTGCTCTTGCCCTCGCCCTATCCCGATCTTCCTAACTACTGGACTTAAATAAGCTGAGCAATTATGAGACGTATACCTCTGTCCTGATTCATACATATGAACAGCACAGAGGAAATATCTTCTTTTGATCTCCGGAGGAATACGTGAACAAAATAATTATCTTCTTTTCCATGCTTTTACTTCTCGCTACAGCAGGCTGTGGCAAAACCGTCATCCACTCATCGCGCCCTGTTACCCAGCCTACAATTTCACAGAAAGACACTCCTGACAGAATAAAGCCGGTATTGAAAATAGACCCGTATACTATTGACGGCAGAACTTACATTCCGCATCTCAGCGCTAAAGGGTACAAAGCGGAAGGGCTGGCTTCATGGTACGGAGACGACTTCCACGGTAGAACCACCGCAAATGGTGAGACATATGACATGTACGCAATGACAGCCGCACATAGAACCCTACCCATGGGAACCATGGTGGAGGTTACGGAGCGTGCAAGCGGCAACAAAGTAATCGTGCGTATTAATGATCGCGGACCATTTGCTGATCCTGACATGAGAATTATCGACCTGTCATACACAGCCGCAAAAGATCTGGGCATCGCCACAAAGGGCATAACCCGCGTTGAACTGCGCACTATTGATGACGTTAACGTCGAACCAGTTACATCCGCCGAAATTGTTGCAACAACCGCCGCACCTGAAACATCTGCAGTAGTTGCAGAGACCCTCAGAGCTGAACCGGAAGCTGAAGATACCATGATTACGGAAACGGCGACCACCGAGTATGGTTATTTCGTTCAAGTTGGTTCATTCAGTGAACCTGAACGTGCAGAATCCATTCTGGAATCTCTTCGTAGAAGCGGATATAGTGAATCAAGAATGGAAGAAGTGAGTGTGAATGGCGCAAAATACCTAAGGGTTCAAGCTGGATCTTTCAGCTCCCTTATCGCGGCAGAAGAAGCTGTCAACGATCTTGGAACAGAGTTCCCGGACACCTTCATTGTAGCAGAATAGAAAAAAGCAACAAATTAAGGGGCCCGAAAATCAATTCGGGACCCTTATTTAATTGCATAAGGCAAGCGAGCACTGAGCATGCATTTAAAACAAGACCAGACGGTCCAATCTAGAAAAAAGAGCTGCTATTAATTAAGCTCTGATCTGAACTTTCTAGAAAGTCTGAAAACAACAACCTTGCGTGCAGGCAATGTAATTGATTCATTTGTCTGAGGGTTACGCCCCTTTCTTGCATTTTTATCATAAGCTTCAAATTTACCAAAGCCACTGACAAGCATAGCATGGTCACTTTTAATGGCCTGTTTCATGATGTCCAGAATGCTTTCGACTAAATCTTTGATTTCCGCTCTATTTCTGTCGGTTTTTTCATAGATGTAATCAACTACACTGGCTTTAGTAAGAGTATTCCCGTTAGGCATATCCTCTCCTCCGGTATCCCCGGCCCTGCGGTCAGGGGCGGCGGTTTTTAAGTTATCCCCAGAGCTAAAAGCTCTGCGACGATACTAGCTAAAACATTATCTGAAGAATAAATTAACCATCAATTTATTCACGTTATCATTCTTTCTATCTTTTGAGCAAGTGCAAGAGCTTCATCCATATCATCGTACTCCATCTGGCCCCAATGTTTCAATCCATCACCCGTAAAACGGGGAATCAGATGAAAATGGGCATGAAATACAAGCTGGCCTGCGGCACTGTTATTGTTCATAAGCAGATTCATTCCATCTGCTCCAGTTGCTTTGACAATTGCATCTCCTGCCAACTGTGCAGCCGTAATAATGTCCTTGCCTAAATCCGCCGGCATATCCCATATATTCTCATAATGAGATTTAGGTATAATTAGCGCATGCCCCTTATTCACGGGACCGATATCTAAAAAACTGAGTACATTTTCTGTTTCGTAAATCTTGAAACACGGAATTTCTCCCGCTACAATTTTACAAAAAATACAATCTTTATTGTTCATAATAAATAGGGTTCAAATACTTATGTTGCGTGTTGCGGTAAATAAACTTAAATGTGATTCAAACAGCCTTTTGTGATAGTTTTACTAAATATTTACCTAACCATTTTTTTTTAATCAAGCTAATTTATTAAATAAACCCGTGGTTGATGATTTTAATTACAAGGAATCCCTTTAAATATGAGCTCCCTCATCTTCAAACATCCTGAGCCAAGCAGGCCGAAAACCCGCATCTGGCCTATATTTATGCCATTTATGGGTTGCCCTTCGCGCTGCGTATATTGCTCACAGGAGAAACAGACAGGAAGCACTGCTAAAGCCTTAAACCAAATATATCAGAATTTTAAAGATGATATTCCCGCTTTTTTTGCTGATTCAAACCGTCAGCCCCTCGAAGTTGCGTTTTTCGGAGGAACTTTTACAGCACTTCCCATGGAATGGCAGGTCCGTTTCGTGAGCCTAGCGCAACAATTCAAAGACGAAGGACTCATCACAAAGGTACGATGCTCCACCAGACCAGACTGCATATCCTATGATCATTTAATGATGCTCAAGGATTCAGGGTTGGACATGGTTGAGCTTGGCATTCAGAGCTTTTCAGCGCGGACCTTAAAAAGATCGGCCCGCAACTATTCCCCTGAAACAGCTCGCATGGCCTGTGAAACAGTTAAGCGCGCAGGCCTTTCCTTAGGCATACAGCTTTTACCAGGACTACCGGGTTCCACAAGGGGAAACTTTCTGCGCGATGTAAGCGAAACCATCGAGCTTAGGCCTGACGCAGTCCGGGTCTACCCCTGCCTCACAGTTAAAGGGACAGCTCTTGAAAAATTATTTAACGCAGGAAAATATCATCCATGGTCATTATCCAGAACCGAAGAAGAGTTATCTTTTGCGCTCCTGAGATTTTGGAACCATAAAATCCAAGTCATCAGACTTGGCGTTGCCTCCGAAGAAGGATTTGAAGAAAATATTGTTGCAGGCCCCGTTCACCCTGCTCTTGGACAGCTAATCCGATCCAAAGCCCTATACCTTTTTATACGTTCAAGGCTGCCGCTAATAGACTCTAAGATTACAAGAGTGACGGTTCCTTCTAAATATTCGGGCGAGTTCTGGGGCCATAAAGGGGTTCTGAAGAATCTATACTCTTGCGTAAACATCACACCAGAAATAGTTCGCTTCAGCAAAGGACGACAATTCGAATTACATTCTTAGAACTTGATCTGTTACAATCTATTCTTTTTGATTCTATTTAGTAATAATTCCTGTTAACAATCCTCTTGGTAACCCATAAAGAATAAACTTTCACAAAGACCGCACATAGGTTAATATTTTCAAAAGTAATAGGAGATTATCATGAGCGCACTTACAGCAGAAGAAAAATACAGCAATTTTATTCCTGACGAGAGCCGTAAATACCTTGGAAAACTCTTTTCAGAGTTCGACAAGGTTGTCACTATTGAAGTTTTCACTCAAAAAGGACCTCATGACGAGTACAATGAATTTACGCTGAATCTTTGCCGTGCCCTTGACATACTCACTGATAAAATCGAACTTTTTGAATATTCTCTTGATACCGATATGGCTCGAAAACGCGGAGTGGACTCCACCCCCACTGTACTGATCTCACCGGACTTATACGATATCCGCTTTCTGGGAGCACCGGCAGGCGAAGAAGGCAGAGCCCTTGTAGAATCGCTTAATCTGGCTTCAAAGGGAGCAGACAACATTGCGGACACTACAAAAGAAATTTTAAGCAAACTTGATTCTGACAGACAGATCAAAGTCTTTTCCAGTCCTAGCTGCCCATACTGTCCAGGGCAGGCAATCAATGCATTTAAAGCTGCGGTAGCCAATCCTGATAAAATTTCTGCATGGTGTATTTCCACAACGGAAAATTCAGCACTTGCAGAAGAGTACAACGTAGGCTCTGTCCCTCATACTAATTTCAATAATGAAGTGTCCTTCATCGGCATGGAAGCCGAAAACAAGTTCATGATGCAACTGCTTTTCCTTAAACCACTGGATGATATTCTTGAAGAGCAAAGTGCAAAGAACGGAAAAAGCGATGAAGAAAAAGATAAAACTCTAATGGATCTCGTAATTATCGGGGCTGGACCTGCCGGAATGAGTGCGGGTATTTACGCAAAACGGAGCGGCCTGAGTTGTGTAGTTCTAGACAAACAGGGCGTTGGCGGACAAATAGCCTTGACTCCTAAAGTCGAAAACTATCCCGGCTTCCCCGGCATTAACGGTTTTGAGTTGGTTGAAATTCTTAGCTCTCATGCACGCGAATACACCGAAATAAAACAGTTCGCAGAAGTTCAGAGCATAACATATGGCGAGCGCATTAAAATTGTAACGGACGAAAACACATACCTAGCAAAAGGCGTGTTGCTCGCAACGGGTGTTAAAGTCCGCATGCTTGGTGTTACCGGTGAAGATAAATTTTACGGACACGGCGTCAGCTACTGCGCCACCTGCGATGGTAATTTCTATCGAGGAGGAAAAGTTCTCGTTATCGGAGGGGGAAACACAGCCTTGACCGATGCTCTCCACCTCAAGCACCTTGGGGTCGACACTACTATAGTCCATCGCGGCGCCACATTCAGGGCCGAACAGGTCCTGCAAGATTCCGTTAAACGCGAAGGAATCAAAATCATCTGGAATTCTATTGTCACTGAAGTTTTGGGCGATGATCAAGTCGTAGCGGCACGGATTAAAAACACCAAAGAAAACACTGAATCCGACGTAGAAGCTGACGCGCTTTTCGTTGCCATAGGGCAAACTCCAAACACCGATCTTGCTGAAAAACTCGGAGTAGAATTGCACGATGACGGATTCATCAAAGTCGACATCACACAAAGAACCAACGTTGAAAGAGTCTACGCAGCCGGCGACGTAACAGGGGGAGTAAGGCAGATTATCACCGCGACAGGTCAAGGCGCAGCCGCGGCTCTAACTGCGTTTGAAGATTTCAACCGTTTCTACACCGATGAAGCAAAAACTGTTAAAAATATTTGGTAAATTTATTTGATAAACAGGTCTCCCAGCTAGCGCGCAAGCATATCTTCGCGCACAGCTAGGAACGTGGTAATGGTCCGCGCGAGGGACACAGGGGCTTGATACATCAGCCAGTGGGCCGCGTTTTTGAAACGGACCAGCCATGCACCTTGAACTTTTTGAACAAGCTCAAGGCTGAGTGTTTCATCCAAAATATCATCCTGCATCCCTGAAATAATCAATGTATCATTTTGCAATACTTCAAGGCGGTCGCATGTACCGGGCCAATTGATCATGGCCTCTCCTTGCGCTTTGATAACTTCTACGTTCGGAGAATTTTTCGGATGGGGCAACTTGGACAAAGCATCAGGATGCTTATCCAGCCAAGCTTTCGGGAAAAAATGAGTAAGCAGTTCCTCCGTATCCATAGCCAGCAGTTCTTTCGTAATCTTTGCTACCGGCTCATTATCGCACGCCGTACCCATCAATATTAGTTTATTTACCTTTTCTGGATAATTTAAAGCCATCTCCTGTGCGATAAGGCTCCCCATAGACCAGCCGAAAATATGCGCCTTCTCATAGCCGAGCGCACTTAAAAGTCCCGCGCTATAGCCTGCCATACTGGTTATGGTTATCTTGTCCGTTCCGGCGGTAGACCCGCCCATGCCGGGATTATCAAACATTATAACCTGATTATTTTTCGCAAGCTCGCGGACCATATCAACATCCCATAAATCCATGGTTCCACCGAAACCCATTATTAAAAGCAGCGGTTCGCCTTCCCCAACCACACGGTAAGCAAGCTCAGCATCCGCAACCTGCACAGTGGAATAAGACAACGCGCCAACATTCGGTGCACTGCAAATATTGTTGTTAAGGCCGCATCCGGCAAAGCATAATAGAAGAATAAAGATAGCTGGCAATAATAAACGGCGCCCCATAAAAACTCCTGATAAATGTGAATAGACGTGGATAGATGTAGATAAAAAGAAATAGCTCTACGAATTTGAATTGAACAAACATTACCGTGTACAACCCGTTTTGAAAAGAGATCAGAATAATTTAGTAAATAGCGCCTTGCCGTAAAGTTAGGAGAATTAAGCAACAACGACAAGACGCTATTTATATTAGCTAAATTTTATTTCCATCTACCTCCGAAGGCTGTCCGCCCTTACCAGAAGTATCAGGAGAATTTACTCCACGGCTATCCTCACTCTCTTCGCTTCCATCACTTTCTACACTTTCACTATCTTCAGCGTCGCCTCTTACATCGCCTTCAATTTCCTCGTCAGCTTCAAGCTCTGGATTTTCTTCACCGACCTCCGAAGCATTTTCTGTATCACTATCTTCACTACCGTCATCATCCATAGCATCAACATCAAGGTTCCCATCATCAGCCATATCAGCAGCTGCATTGCCGTCAGCATCATCAGAACCACTACACTCAGTACCGCCAGCGCAAGTTCGCTTACTTTCATCAAAATAATCATCGATAACCTCGTTGCGTATTCCAGTGATGCTGAAAACTTCCCCCTTCTGTAAATAATACTGCACCCTATGAAGTAGATCACGAACGGCTGCCCCGTGGTCTTCCGTATCACTTCCAGCCAGCTTCGCTGCGTCCGCAATATCGCGCAGGCTGTTCATGATAAGCTTTGCCTGCGGGGCATCTCTCATGCCGAATAAACCAACCAACATAGCCGCGTCAGTGACCCCAAGGCCGCCGGCAATCATTGTATAAATTTGATACTCAACTACAATTTGGCGGGAAGTTATTCCATTTACTGCCGTAAGAAATGGGCCATCTCCACCAACTCTATCTCTCCTTTCAAGAATCTTTCGCCAAACTTGACGGAAAAGTAATGGCAGTCCTGAATCGGTAATAATTTCAGGATTTAATTTCCCCTCAGTATATTGTTGAAAAAGAGCACGGTTTAATCCGTTCAGTTTGTCGTCTTCCGCTTTCTTAGCCATAGCAGCCTGCTGTACTTTATCCGCACGAAGCATTTCGCGAAGTTCATCCTGCATGGCAGTATCAGTAATAGCCTTAATATTCTTCTCCACTTCCTCGTCACCAAGAGTACGGAGCGCAGCGAACTCCTGCTTCAAGCTCTGATTCCAAGCAAACGGATTCAACTTTGTCACGAGCTGAGCATACGCTTCCTCCGAGAATCTCTGCTTCCAACTGGCCGCCACAATCAAAGCAGAAATAGGGTCATTCGCGCCGATAGCTTCAATTGCACCGGCAAACATGGCCTGCTTTGCACTGCCAAGGCGCTGAGCCAGAACCGCTGGATTACTTCCGAGGTAAAGCCGCATAACAGCGCCTTCGAGCAATCTTTCGCCATGCTCCAAAGATGCGCGATCAGGACTCATATTGACTGAGCGAAGCACTGAATCAATCGTGTCGCGGGCAGTCTTATCTTTCCAGCTCTGGTATTCCTGACTCTGATGCTGTGCGACAATGTTAATTGCTGTTTTTCTACGTGAATTCAAAATCCCCATGAACCGTTCACAGGCTTCCTCATCGGGTAATTTATCCAACAATTTTCCGCCTTCTTCCGCGAAATAATCATTAACCTCACTGGTAGCAGTCTGCGCCGCCCCTTCCATCCGCTGCATGACTCCCGTTTCAGGAGAATTTAAAATTTCCTGTAGCCCAATTTCAAAAGTGTTGTAGGCATCAAGCACCCGCAAATCGCGCTCCTCATCCTGCCTGTCGCGAGCGCGCTGTAAAAGCTCGGGAGCTATCTCCTTATTGCCAAGTAGCAATTCCACCTCAGGACTCACTTTCTTCTGTCCATTCGTTCCCCCGAGAACAATCCCCGGACCCGGATTCGACTCCCCCGCAAATTTTCCAAAACCACCTGCTGAAACTTTCGGCATCTCTTACATCCTTGTTTACATTAAATTTATTGAAAAAATTCATCTGTTGAAAAACAAGGATACTTAGAAAGCCGGACCCGAATAAGCCGACTCAGGTCCGCACAGGAAAAAATGTGAAAAAGGGCAAAAATATAGCCCCGACCGAAGTCGGGGCTGATAATGCTACTTAATATCTTCTGATTTTTCAGGAAGACCTTCTTCAACCTTTTCCATCTTTGATGTCCGCTTATACAATAAATTGTATAAGATAATGATTACACCTACAATTACGATTACCCATCGGGCTGGTTCAGTTAGCGGAAAACCTCTAAATGAAGGAATTGTTTCCCCAAACTGAGGACCCGCTATCAAAATACACACTAGCCCTAAGATAACACCTACAACTCGACTTAACAGCGGTACCTTCTTATTATGATTCTGCATTTTATACCTAGTCTTTCGCCTTAGCTTCTTTATACTTTTTATGACCATACTTAACTAATTCAACAGTTGCGACAGCGGCAGCCCCTCCCTTACTAGTTGCAGGCAAGGTAGAAGGATTTAGACTTGATACATAGTCATATATATTCTGAGTACCAAAGGTGTCACCCGCCTTCGTCGTATTTAACTTACCGTCAGCTTCAATGCTCTTATGTAGATATTTCTTCTTTGACTGTTTGAGTATTTTTTTACCCGCTTTACTAACCCCGCGAACAACAGCCTTCCCATCCTTAAGCACAGCCCCGCCCGCAGAAGCAACAGTTCTACCAAAAGCAACTCCTGTTGCGGTAGTCCCGAGAACTCCTACTGCTCCTATTGCCGCAGGAAGTGCTACTAAACCTAGAGTCGTATTTCGCAATTTATCATTAGTTTTAAACTCATCAACAGTCTTATCAATAGCCTCACCAGCCGCCTTTTCGCCTTCGACTGTTGCCCTTTTGATGCCCTCAATACTTTTATCTTCCGCCCCATCAAGGCCATCTGCAATCGAGGAAAAGGCATTGCTTAGACCTGAATATATTTATAAGAAATTTTTGTTATACGAAAATATAGCCCCGACCTAAGTCGGGGCTAATAATGCTATTTAATATTTTCTGATTTTTCGGGATTCTCTTCATCATCTTTCAATTCTGGGTGCCGATCATAGAAGCCTTCTAGTGGTTCTAATTCGACTTTGCAGTCAGGACACATATGCTTATCTGGGTTTTCACCTTTGAGGAAAACTCGTTCGCACTTAGGGCAAATATGATCTTCATATAAACCTCTATGATCATTATTTGATTTTGGTCTACCTCGAATAGCATATATTCCCACCAAAGCAAAAAATGCTACTCCAAACCAACGTCCTATCAAGGTGATAGGAACTCCTCCCTTATAATAAAAGACTTCCCCACTATCCCATGGGGATAATGCATATATAACAATAAGACTAAGCCCTAAATAGTACCACCGCTTCCCCATATCCATCTTCCTTTTTCAAATTCTATGTTATTTAAAGAAAGTTTTTAAAGTGAAAAATATTATCTTGAATTACGCTGTACAAACTCAGAAATAATAGCTCCTGCTGCTTCTGATATATTTTTTGGATTAGGAGCAACTCCACTTATAGGGTTTGCGCCTTTTGCAAAATCAATAACATCTTGTGCCCCAGGAGTCATGGCAACTCTATTCGCAATAGCGACAGCCGCACTTGAAGCTACGGGGCTTAAAGCAACACCAGAAGCCATCGCAATAGGTAATCCCCCTGCACCAAGAGCTATACCCGTATACTTCTGCAACTCTTCATTATTCTTAAATTCATCAACAGTCTTATCAATAGCCCCACCAGCCGCCTTGCCACCTTCAACCACAGCCTTCCCGATGCCTTCAATGCTTTTATCCGCAGCGCCATCAAGACCGTCTGTAATCGAGGATGAG